>DVHN01000195.1 GCA_018712075.1 Candidatus Fimimorpha faecalis | reverse complement strand
TATATGGCGGAATAGCTCAGTTGGCTAGAGCACACGGTTCATACCCGTGGTGTCATGGGTTCAAATCCCTTTTCCGCTATTTCTTTTAAAGATAGGAACAAATTTTATAAAGACTATGCAATTGTATCGAAACCTAAACTTATTCGCATATATTTTGATCGGCAGTGCATCCATTGGTGCATATTCGAATAGGAATGTTCCAATTGTATTTTGGATTGCGATGGGAGTAATTGGAGGAATATTAGCAATTAGCAAGTTTTTATATTTAAACCGTCAAAAGCGTTCTTATCTTTTTTTTATTTTTTCCGATCTCCTATTCATTACAGCATTTAATTATGTTGTTTACCTTCTTCCAAACACACTTGGAATATTAAAGAGTATTATTGGAGCCATCCTTTTTGTCGGATATATTGTATGCGTTTTTCGCCGCTTAAAATGGTGGTAATCGCCATTTTTTACATAACGAATTAATAATAACGAAATAAAGTCCCTCCACTTTAATCTGAAAAGAACATAAGTGGGGGGATTTTATTGATTCCATTTTATGGTAAATTCAAGAAATTTTATTATAATATTTTTTCTCCCAATTTTTATTTACAATAAAAATTCCAAAACATACAAGTAGCAATGCCACAATACTCTTCCAGCCAAATGCCTGATCCTTTTCTTGAAGCAGCCATGCGGACAATACCACTCCAAAGATTGGATTCATAAATCCAAACACAGTTACTTTGGAGACTGGATTATATTTTAATAAGATTCCCCAAAGAGTGTAGGCAATTGCAGATAACAGTCCAAGATAAAGAAGCATTGCAATCCCTACCCCTGTTATATGGACAAGTCTTCCACCTGCCGCCAGTCCACAGGCGATCATAACCAATCCTCCAAAGAAAAACTGATAACCGCTTAATATAACTGGATTCTCTTTTTTTGAATAATCTTTTATTAGCACGGAAGAACATGCGTATGCAATTGTAGAAAGAAAAATACATCCTTCTCCTGCAAAACTCATATTCCTGTCCAATCCGCTTCCATTTAAATTGACAATTACAACTCCAGCAAATCCAATCAGACATCCCATTGCCTTAGCTATTGTCATCTTTTCCTGACGAAAAATAAAGCTCGCCACAACAATGGACACAAAAACATTCGTTCCAACAATAATGGACGATTTTACTCCTGTTGTATGTGCCAATCCAATATAAAAAAATAAGTATTGTAAAATCGTCTGAAATAAGCTTAACTTCACAACAAGCAGCCATGACTGTTTCTTTGGAAACAGCCATCGCCTATTTAATACACTTCCGAATAAAATGGTTAAAAGTCCTGCAATTGCAAATCGACATCCAGCAAATAAAATCTGGGTAGCTGTATCCGTTGAATCAATTTGAAAAAATTGATATCCCAATTTAATACATGGAAACGCACTTCCCCAAAACGCACAACAGATTAATGCACCGACACAAACAACCGCAGTTTTCGTCATAAATTCTTGTCTTTGTTTCATCTGTCCATCCTAGCACTAATTAAATCCAAAGATTCTCTGGCAGAATTTATAGCCACTAATCACTGTTTTTCTTCCCAGTGGCCCTGGCATATTAATCGTCATACCAAGGAAACGGCGATAACGAAGTTTATGATACATTTTGACGTTAGAGTGTTTCATATACTGCCATAGTTCTTTCTTCTTGTGAAGCATTTCTTTTGTCCCACCCCGAATTAACAGCACTGAAGAAACTACCGTTACAATTTCCAAATAATGATACATATAATCACGCAATTTCTTATTCTCAATCTTTGTTAAATCATAACTGTCATACATAATTTGATTTACACGAATTTGCTGATCCAATCGAGAAATCATTACTTTTTCATTTACCGATTGATCTTCTCTGCCAATATAATACCGATAAAAATTGACATCTAAGTAATACATCGTTTTTACATATGGCAATGGATAATAAACATAAATATTGTCCACATAAAACGTATGCTTTGGAAGTTTCAGCCCGCATTCTCTCAGTAATTCAGTACGATAGATAACGGAATGCATTAAAATATAATGACCAACTCGGAACGATTTTACATCTTCCCATGTGAAGAACTCCCCAATCGGCAATGCATGATGATAATGCATTACTTTTTTTCTGGTAGCGCCTTCTTTTTCATATACAAAATTGGAGAATAAAACATCCAACTCTTGTTCTTCTTCTACCACACGCCGAATTAAATTTAAAATTTGCTGATAGGCAGACTCATTTACCCAGTCATCGCTATCCACTACTTTAAAATATTTTCCTGTGGCATTCGCAATACCAGTATTGACTGCTTCTCCATGCCCTCCATTTTCTTGATGAATCGCTCTTACAATACCTGAATGTTCTTTTTCCAGACGATCTGCAATTTCGGCAGTACGATCTTTGGATCCATCATCTACAATAAGAATTTCTACTTCTTCGCCTCCTGGCAACAAACTTTGCACACATTTTTCCATATAATCCTGTGAATTATAACATGGAATTGCTATCGTTAATAGTTTCACGTCTCTCCTCCTCTGGTTTTAGTGTCGTATTAAATAAATAAACAATAACTACCACCATTCCAAAACTTAATACTACAGACAACAATGGGCTGCTACTAATAATGATATTGATAATAGTATAATTTGTCACTGCTACTGAAAATAAATTGGCTGCTGCATGAAATGCAATTGGCGCCCATAATGTACGAGATCTTTCATATAACAATCCCATCAGAAGCCCAAGCAAAAATGCATAGAAAAACTGTAAAATATTTCCATGGCAGAGTCCAAAAATAAAAGATGATACAATTAATGCAACCGGAAACTTACAATAAGTACGCAATCTACGGAAAATTAATCCACGAAATAAAATCTCTTCCATAATTGGAGCAGCTAGTCCCATTGACAAAAATTGAATCCAAACAGGACCTGAATATTGAATTTCAGCCATTTCTTCATAAACATCTGGAAACAACTGAATTAATCCAGATAGTATCACAATAAAATTACCAGCAAGTCCTCCAAAAATACCAAGCAGAATCACTAGTATCCAATGAATTGGCTGTGTCTTCTTACGCACTGGTACTAGTCGTCTGCTGTCTCTGGAATAAAAGATCCAGAGAATGGCTGCAATAACCAAGTCAACACCCAATACAATTGCCATTTGGTAATTCATAACTTGCTGTTGATATAATTGAAGTAATCGTACATCGTCTAAATTCGGATTTGCAGTTGTAAGACGCCATATCCATACACCGTTAATCAATGTTACAAGAACAATATTAATCGCAAAATACACGATTAGCGGGTAAATTAATTTCCATATTCGGATAAACCATCCATCACTTCTCATCTGTTTTCCTCCTCATTTTAAGAACTGCATTTAGTATAACATACCATATAAAAAAAAGGAATTGGAATTTTCTTATAATTTTCTTAATGAAACTTTTGTCTTCTCCTATCTGATCAATAAAAAATCTGCCACAACATAAACATTCCATGTAGTGACAGATTTTCTCTTACCAATCGATTAATCAATTGTTGCAATATCGACTAATGTAAGGTGTTCATCTCTATTTTCTAAACTTGTAATTAATGCATTTGCTGTATCAATCGAAGTTAATACATTTACACCCGTTTCAATTGCATTACGGCGAATGATAAAGCCATCATGGCTCTTCTTTGCTCCCTGACTTGGAGTATCAATAACAAGATCAATCTGATGTCCTAAAATTAAATCCAAAAGGTTTGGAGAATCCTGTTCAATTTTATTAACCATCAATGCCTCTACTCCGTTTTCATTTAAAATCTTAGCGGTACTCTTTGTCGCATAAATTTCATATCCAATTGCTTTAAAACGACGTGCAATATCCACTGCATCCAGCTTATCTGCATCTTTTACTGTAATAATCATCTTTTTAAACTTAGGAAGTCTTACTCCAGCTCCAAGAAATGCTTTATACAAAGCTTCATTAAATGTCTTTGCAATACCAAGACATTCTCCCGTTGATTTCATTTCTGGTCCAAGTGCAATATCTGCGCCACGAAGTTTTTCAAAGGAGAAAACTGGCATTTTTATTGCAACATAATCTGCCTCTTTTTGAAGCCCTGGCTCATATCCCAATCCTCGAATTGTATTTCCAATAATCACTTGTGTTGCTAAATCTACGATTGGAATTCCTGTTACTTTACTAATATATGGAACGGTTCGAGAAGAACGTGGATTCACTTCAATGACATAAACTTCGTCATTAGCTACAATAAACTGGATATTAATCAAACCTTTTACATGCAATGCCCTAGCCAACCGTCTTGTATATTCTACAATTACTTTCTTAATCTTCTCACTAATGCTTCTGGCTGGATATACAGAAATACTATCACCCGAATGGATTCCTGCACGTTCGATATGCTCCATAATACCAGGGATTAAAATTTCTTCTCCATCGCATACTGCATCGACTTCAATTTCTTTTCCCATTAAGTATTTATCAACTAAAATTGGATGTTCCTGCGTAATACGATTGATAATACCAATAAATTCTGTAATATCTTTATCATTAATTGCAATCTGCATTCCTTGTCCACCAAGTACATAAGATGGCCTTACAAGCACTGGATAACCTAAGTCATTTGCTGCTTGAATTGCCTCCTCACAAGTAAATACGGTATGACCTGCCGGTCTAGGAATACAACATTCTTCCAAAATCTGATCAAACAATTCTCTATCTTCTGCTGCATCGACATCTTTTGCAGAAGTTCCAAGAATTGGAACTCCCATTTTCATCAAAGCTTCGGTCAGTTTAATCGCAGTCTGTCCACCAAATTGTACTACAGCTCCATCTGGTTTTTCCAATTCTACAATATTTTCTACATCCTCTGGCGTCAATGGTTCAAAGTACAATTTATCCGCAATATCAAAGTCCGTTGAAACTGTCTCTGGGTTATTATTGACAATAATCGTCTCATATCCTGCACGGCTAAATGACCAAGTACAGTGTACCGAGCAGAAATCAAATTCAATTCCCTGTCCAATACGAATCGGTCCAGAACCAAGTACTAATACTTTTTTCTTGCCACTCGTTTCTACTACTTCATTTTCACTTCCAAATACCGAATAATAATATGGCGTAGAAGCAGCAAACTCCGCTGCACAAGTATCTACCATTTTAAATGCTGCATGGATGTTCCATTCATCTCTAAGTGCTTTAATTTTCTTTTCTTTTTTTCCAACTAATCTGCCAATGACAGAATCTGGAAATTCCAAACGTTTTGCTTCTGCAAGTAATTCTCTTGTCAGTGGTTCTTTCTTTAAACGTTCTTCCATTTCCACTAAAATTGCAATTTTATCAATAAACCATAGATCAATCTTTGTAATATCATGAATCACGTTATATGGAATATTACGGCGAAGAGCTTCTGCAATTACAAAAATACGGCGGTCATCCACACGGTGCAGCATTTCCATAATATCATATTCATCTTTATCCGAATAATCCTCATAAATCAAGCTATCGACATGCTGTTCCAGAGAACGGAGTGCTTTCATTAAACCCGCTTCAAAGTTATTGGCAATTGCCATAACTTCTCCCGTTGCTTTCATCTGCGTTGTCAAAGTACGTTTTGCACTAATAAATTTGTCAAATGGAAGACGAGGAATTTTTACAACGCAGTAATCTAACATTGGTTCAAAACTTGCATAGGTTTTTCCTGTAATCGCATTTGGAATTTCATCCAATGTATATCCAAGTGCAATCTTCGCAGCTACCTTTGCAATCGGATAACCTGTTGCCTTAGAAGCCAGTGCAGAAGAACGGCTTACACGAGGATTTACTTCGATGACACAGTATTCAAAACTATCTGGTTTTAATGCGAACTGAACGTTACATCCTCCTGTAATTTTTAATTCACTAATAATATTTAATGCCGATGTACGCAGCATCTGATATTCTTTATCTCCCAATGTCTGAGATGGTGCAACTACAATGCTATCACCCGTATGAACGCCGACTGGGTCAATATTTTCCATATTACAAACGGTAATTACATTTCCCATACGATCCCGTATTACTTCGTATTCAATTTCTTTCCAACCTGCAATACAGCGTTCTACTAATACTTGACCAACACGAGAAAGACGCAATCCGTTTGCTAAAATTTCTTCCAATTCTTCTCGGTTATGAGCAATACCGCCGCCGCTTCCGCCAAGTGTATAGGCAGGACGCAACACAATTGGATATCCAATTGTTTCAGCAAAATTCACACCATCTTCAACATTTTCTACAACAAGAGAAGGTGCACATGGCTCATTAATTTTTTCCATCGTTTCTTTGAATTCCAAACGGTCTTCGGCTTTTCGGATTGTTTCTGGTGTCGTACCAATTAAGCGGCAATTATGTTTTTCCAAAAATCCGCTTTCTGCTAATTCCATACCCAGATTTAATCCTGCCTGTCCTCCAAGTGTTGGAAGAATGCTGTCTGGTTTTTCTTTTTCAATGATTCCTTCTAATACTGGAATGGTTAATGGCTCAATATACACATGATCTGCAATATTTTTATCCGTCATAATCGTTGCTGGATTCGAGTTCACAAGCACTACCTGCACTCCCTCTTCTTTTAATGAGCGGCATGCCTGTGTTCCTGCATAATCAAATTCTGCTGCCTGTCCAATTACAATCGGACCAGATCCAATGACTAATACTTTTTTTATACTGTTATCCTTTGGCATATTATTTCTCCTCCATCATCTGAATAAAACGGTCAAACAAGTATGCGCTGTCCTGTGGTCCAGGGCAAGCTTCTGGATGGAATTGTACCGTAAATATATTTTTTCCAGTATACGCCAATCCCTCATTTGTACCATCATTTACATTTACAAATGCTGGTACTGCAATCTCTGGGTCTAACCCGTCTGTATCTACTACATACCCATGATTTTGAGAAGAAATATAAACTTTTCCAGTTTTTAAATCTTTCACTGGATGATTTCCTCCCCTATGTCCATACTTCATCTTATGTGTATCACATCCATTGGCAAGTGCCATAAGCTGATGTCCCAAACAGATTGCAAAAATTGGAATATCTGTTTCATATAATTTTTTAATTTCTTGAATAATTTCTGTACATTCCTTTGGATCTCCAGGGCCATTGCTTAACATAATTCCATCTGGATTCGCCGCAATAATTTCTTCTGCTTTTGTATCCGCTGGATAAATTGTGACTTCACATCCTCTATCATTCAGAGATTTTGCAATATTTCTTTTCGCACCTAAATCCATTAATGCTACTTTATATCCCTCACCAGGCAGTATTAATTTTTCTTTACATGTTGTTTTCATTACTAC
The DNA here is from genome assembly GCA_018712075.1 of Candidatus Fimimorpha faecalis. Taxonomy (GTDB): domain Bacteria; phylum Bacillota; class Clostridia; order Lachnospirales; family Lachnospiraceae; genus Fimimorpha; species Fimimorpha faecalis. The sequence goes on along the minus strand of DVHN01000195.1, from coordinate 10,146 downwards.
ACCAGTAGGAGTATATTGTTTCATACGTCTGATTGCTTCATCTAAGTCATAATTTTCATTACGTGTAATCATACCATTCATAGTACCTTTTTCACGTAAAATTTTTGTCAATGCCCGAGTATCAATTCCTGCGATTCCAGGAATATCATTTTGTTCAAGGAAATGTTGGATCGTATCCTCGCTGCGGAAATTACTTGGGATACGCGATAATTCACGAACAATGTATCCGTCTGGCCATGGCTTTTTCGATTCCATATCTTCATAACAAATACCATAATTACCAATTAGTGGATAAGTCATCACTACTGCCTGACCGGCATAGGATGGATCGGTTAAAACCTCTAAATATCCAGTCATAGATGTATTAAATACAATTTCACTGATTACTTCTTTGTCCGCACCAATTGCAGTACCAGTAAACACATGACCGTCTTCTAAAATCAGAAATGCTTTCATTTTCCATCGTTTCCTTTCTTTGGTTGTTCTAACACTAGTCCTGGCTTTCAATGAGTATACATCAGAATTCTGAATTCTCCTGAAATCATCCATATTATTTATGAGCAAAAAAAAAGCACCGTTTCGGGATGTATCCCGTACTGCGTGCACCGGTGTTCGTTTATTTCATTATACAGGCGCACAATATGCCCTTCTTTTACATTGTGGAAATAGTACCATAAATACAAATTTTTTGCAAGCCTATTTTTATACAAAAAAATTGTTACAACCAATTTTTTTTTGGATATCTCCATATTTTTTTCTTTTATACAAGTTAAAATCAGATTATTTTATATAAATTTCTTTATTTTTTATCAACTTATGACGATTCTTTTTTTATACAGAACAAGCGGGAATGAAACCATTCCCGCTCGAAACCTATTATAAATTCCTATTTGCTGTTTTTCTGTTTAAAAATCTAATTTATTGTTTTGGTAACTTTCTCTTTAAATATTCCCATGCATAAATAAATGTATTTTGAATTAACTTCCACTCAATTCTACAATAGTAAAAGATATGTTCTTTGCAAAATGGGACTTTTTTACACTGCTTTCTTGTTCTTAAACCTTCTTTTATTCCTTCTATATAATCGTTTTCAAATCCTATTTTCTTAAAGAATCTCCATTTAATCAGACATCCTACAGAAATCGGAATAAAATTAATGATACGTTGAACAAGCGGCATATTTTTATAATTTAAATAAATATTATTACGCGCTGCAAGTTTCACTTTAAATGAATTATACTTTGATCCGCTTGTACCACTGCCGACATGATATACAATTGCCTTTGGACAATATATATTTCGATATCCATAAATTTGAGCACGATATCCAACATCTACATCCTCTAAATAAGCAAAATGCATTTCATCAAAATATCCTATTTTTTTAAATACACTGCGGCGATAAATCGCAGCTCCTGCACAGGCTGAAAACACTTCGGTTGATCTTTGATAGGAAGACACAGGATGATCCACACCTCTTTGAAATGCCCATCCTAAAATATTATACATATCTCCTGCATCATCTAATTTTGCACGATTATGAAATTGTACCATCTTACTGCTCACAGAAAAAATATCTTTGGAATGACTAATTTCCTGGACAAGGGAACGAACATAGTCTTTATCTACCGCTGTATCATTGTTCAGCAAGATTACATAAGGAGTTTTGGAAGCTCGAATTCCAACATTTACGCCTCCACTAAAGCCCAAATTTTTTTCCATAACCATTACGGAAACATTTGGATAATGTTCTCTTATAAATGATACACTTTCATCACTAGAAGCATTATCAATGACTAATGTTTCAAAGTGAGTATAGGACTGTCTGGATAGAGAATCCAAACAGTCTTTTAAAAATTTCATTCCATTATAATTTGGAATTACCACTGTAACTTTGTTAACCATATATTATCCTTTTCTACCAAAGATTCCTCCCTTGGTCATGTCTACGGAAAAATTATTACAATTCAAAGAAAGATTTGGATTATAATATGGATCGCCTTCTAACAAGAATTTTTTCCAACGTTTCTGGAATTTTTGAATTTCTCCATTGAATCTCTGAATCTTTTCTTCAGTGTCTTCGTATCCTCTGGATTTTGATTCATAATGATGCAATTCTGCCGCTGGATTATAAACAACCAGCTTGCCCAGCTTACGTACCTTTAAACAGAAATCAATGTCATTAAATGCAACGGCAAACTCTTCTGTAAGCCCATCTACTTCTTCAAATATTTCTTTTCTTACCATCAGACAGGCTGCGGTAACTGCACTATAGTCCTGAGCACAGAGAGAACGTCCCATATAACAAGGTTCATTGGCTTGTGCACCTGCAAACACATGTCCTGCTACTCCGCCAATACCTACAATAACACCAGCATGCTGAACTGTATCGTCTTCATAATATAATCGAGCTCCGACAATACCTACATCTTCACGCATCGCATAACCAAGCATTTCTTCAAATACATCTTCATTTATCACTTCTGTATCATTGTTTAACAGTAACAAATATTCTCCATTGGCATAACTCACACCAAAATTATTGATCGCAGAATAATTAAATTCATGTTCCCAATATACAACTGTTACCTTTTCATTTTCCTTTTCTATCTTCTTGTAATAGTCAAATGTTTTCTTCTGATCACTATTATTTTCTACTACAATGATTTCAAAGTTATCATATGTTGTACGCATCAATGACTGAATACATTTATCCAAATCATCTGTGTGATCTTTATTTGGAATAATGACTGATACCAATGGATGATATGGCAGCTTAAAATGGGAGCGATACATACCATAATATGGCCCCATCTCCACGGTTCCGTTAATTCCTACTCGTTTATAATGATCCTCAATTGCAGTTACTCCAGCTTTAAATGCATATAATTTGCTTTCTGGATTTTCTGCTGTAGAATCCATATGTGCTCTCCAATGATAAAGAACTTTTGGAATATGATAAATTTTATTCGAAAGCTCAATACTTCTAAAGATAAAATCATAATCCTGAGCACCGTCATACTTGGAAGTAAATCCTCCAAATTGATCTACCAATGTCTTTTTTACCACAAATAAATGGCAAATATAATTAACAGAACAAAGCAGATCAATATTAAAATCTGGTTTAAAGTTTGGCTCAAAATGTCTTTTTCCATCCATATCGACTTTATCTTCATCACTATAAAGTACATCCACTTCTGGATTACGATTCAACACTTTTACACACTCAAACATTGCGTTTGGTGCCAATAAATCATCATGATCCAACAGCGCAATAAAATCACCTGTAGCTAACTTCAATGCTTCATTTGTATTACCTGAAATGCCCTTGTTTTCTTCCAAAACAACAAACTTAATTCTGGCATCTGCATCTGCATATTGTTTTAACACCGCATTTAGCTCTTTATTGTTGCCGCTTCCATTTGCCAAGCACAGCTCCCAATTAGAATAAGTCTGCTGCTGTACTGATTGGATCATTTCATTTAAGAAATTCAATGGTGTATTATACACTGGTACAATAATACTCATCTTAGGACGATAGGAAAATTTTACCTGTCTCTGATGCGCTAATTCTGCCTTTCCAGGTTTATTTCTTTCAAACCATCTCTGGTAATTCACCATGTCCATTCTCAATACTTTTCTAACTATCTTTGTGACAGTTCTTCTTACACCATTTGTTTTCAGATAAGTATAGGTTTTAAAAATACTCGAATATTCCCATCTTGCTCTTCTTGCTAAATCCTTACGATTTAATGGAACAGTATAGCGATTCTTTTCTTTTCCATCCTTATCTGCTTCAATTATCTGAAGATAGAAAATCTTATTCTTTTCCATACTGAATTGCAAAATAAATCCAAAATTATCAGCATTTCTATCTTCAAAAACAAAAAGACCTACATCTGGACGCTTTACCTGTGTGGTGCTTACTTCCATCAAACATTTCTTTTCATCATATAACTGGAATATAATATTGTCCATCTTGTTGTTTGGAACAGCCCATCCACGCAATGTAAACATTCCATCGCTCATCTTAACTTCATCAAAACGATATCTGACTTTTTTATTTTTTCCATTGAAATTTTGCAAGTCTTTTTCTTCTGCTTTTTCTTTTCCAATTTCTGTTGTACAATAAGCAGTATTATGATGCCGTACATAATTGATATAACTTTTAATTGCTAACAGGCTTCTGCTCACCCTTAAAGTCATACTGTTTACTGCATTATCATTTCCACTTTCATATTCACGGAATGTAATATAAAATTCATCATTCCTGCCCAGAGGAAATACTAATACAAAGCCATAATGATCACATCTGGCATCATCAAAAACAAACTTTCCTACATCTGCTCTCTCAATTCGGAAAATTTCTGTTCTAATTTTCTTTTTTTCTTGGTTGCGTACAATGATATTTACATGATTTGCTCTTTCGTTTGGGGTGACCCATCCACGAATATACGCCGTATTTTCCTTTACATAGACCTCATCAAATTTGTACTTCATACTCTCTCCTATAACTTATATGCGTCGCATACGTCCTTTGTATCACCAACCATTTTTGTTGTTCCATTATCCAGCCATACAACTCGATTACACATCTCTCGAATTTGACTTAAATCATGAGAAACAAATAAAACAGTAGTTCCACCACTCATCAGTTCCATCATTCTTGCTCTACTTTTTCTTTGGAAATTTTCATCTCCAACTGCCAAGATTTCATCTACAATCAAAATTTCTGGATTTACTACAGTTGCAATGGAAAATGCAAGCCTCATTAACATACCAGAAGAATAATTTCGAATTGGCATATCAATAAACTCCCCAAGTTCCGAGAAGTTTAAGATTTCCTCATATTTTTCCGTTAGAAATGCCTTAGAATATCCTAAAATTGCTCCGTTTAAAAAAATATTTTCTCTTCCGGTCAGATCCATATCGAAACCAGATCCTAATTCCAACATTGGCACAATATTACCATTGCGAACAACATTGCCACCTGTTGGTTTCATAATTCCAGAAATAATTTTCAAAATTGTACTTTTACCTGCGCCATTGCGTCCAATAATTCCAACGACTTCTCCCTTTTTCACTTGGAAACTCACATTTTTTAACGCCCAAAACTCTTTAAAATGAATTTTCCCTTTTAACATTTGCGTCATCATCTCTTTAATGCTCGTTACTTTGTCATTGGCCATCATAAAACGCATCGACACATTTTGTATATCTAACATTATTTTGTTATTTTCTATATTTTTCATTTTAACTGCCTCATTTAAATATATAATATAAATTTATCTTGCGTCTTTTTAAATACTATAATACCAATCAACAGAGAACCAAAAGAAAATGCTGCACAAATCACATATTCCATCAGATCTGGGGAAGTTCCGTAAATAATAATGGAACGGATAAATTCTACATAGTGATACATTGGATTGAACTGCATTGCTTTCGCCAGCCACATTTGTTTCGTTTCTAATATCTTAATACCATAAATAATTGGAGTTGCATACATCCACATGGTAGAAATGACTCCCCATAAAAACTCTACATCATGGAAAAATACCATTAAACTAGATAATAAGAAGCTCACTCCTATAATAAATACAATTAATAAAATCAAAAAAATTGGCAACAATAGCAACGCTGGTGTCAAATATAAGTCATTAAATAATCCATAAATAATTGTCACTAAAAGTAACGGAACCATCGATAGAATCGTATTAATGCTCGCAGATAACACCTTTGTAACTGGGTAAATATACTTTGGTACATATACTTTCGTAATCAGACTCGCATTACCTGTAATTGCCCGCATTGCCTGATTCGTACAATCACTAAATCCATTCCAAGTTACGATACCACTCAATAAGTAAATTGGATAATGAACAACTCCCATTCCTCTCAAGTCAAACAAATTAGTAAAAACTACATACTGTACAAGCATCATCAATAATGGATTGAGAAAGCTCCAAAAAATCCCCAACACAGAACGCTTATATTTAATCTTAAAATCACGTTGGATTAACTGTTCCATTAAAAACCAATATTTTGCAATTGTATTAATAAAATGTAATCCAATGGAATGTTTTCCTTTTTTCTCACAAAGCTGCAGCCACCAGCCATACCCTGCCACAATAGCCAATCCCAGTAATGCTAATATAGGATATATTTTGGCAACTCTGGAGGCTGAAATTTTATTCCATGCAGCAAATGAAAAGACTGCAATTGCAATAATATATCCAATTATCGCATACATACAGACTTTTTTTAAATCAAACTTGTTTTCTTTCATGGAAACTTACCGCCTATTTATTCGAACTTGAACGTATCTTTCAGACCGCCCCACTTCTTATCTTTTTCAGAAATTATTAATTCCATTCCTTCTTCAATTGGCCATTCCACACCAATTTCTGGATCGCTCCATAACAAACCACCCTCATCACCTGGATGATAAAAATCAGTACATTTATAAGCAAACTCTGCTTCATCAGACAATACCAAAAATCCATGTGCAAAACCTTCTGGAATATAAAACTGCTTTTTATTTTCTGCAGAAAGGGTTACACCAAACCACTTACCATATGTTTTAGAACCAGCTCTTAAATCCACAGCAACATCAAATACGGTTCCACGAATTGCACGTACTAATTTTCCCTGTGGATACTGTTTTTGAAAATGAAGTCCTCTCAGTACGCCTTTTACTGACATGGATTGATTATCCTGTACAAATACCATGTCCAAACCTGCTTCTTTCATATCGTTCTGATTATAGGTTTCTACGAAATATCCTCTTTCGTCTTTAAATACCGTTGGTTCAATGACATACAAACCTTCGATATCACATTTTGTGACTTTAATCTTACCCATAACTCATCTCTCCTGTTTTTTGTATTTTAGTTTAAATCTTTACTATTATATCATATTTTATTAGATATTCAAGTCATATTACCCGTTAACTTATAAGTTATATTATCTCCAATACTCTCGATTCATACTGCACCAGATGACAAATTTCCTCGGCAATTTTTTATATTTTTTACCAAGCAAGTATCCCATATATTTACAGCCACTTATATAAATAAGCTTCATAACTTGAATATATTTTTTTCTTCTTATTAAATATTCCATTGTTTGTTTTACAAGGCGAATCCCCTCTCCCTCCGAACGGATACCCGAGAATATTTGAGGATTGTCTACTTGGGAAACTGCCAAATCAAAATTACGATGAAACTGTTGGATTCCTGTGTAGTTATGCGAATGTACTACCTTTGCATCAGCTTCATACGCCACTGTATATCCCGCTTTTATCAATTCCCCTGTAAAAATCATATCCTCATTAAAAATTGTGTGGAGAGGGAAACCTCCCAACTTATCATAAATGTCTCTTCTATATGCAGCGCATACATTCGAACAGAAAAACGTCTTGATTCCTAGACGTTCCAAATCCTGCTTCGACTTTTTTAAACTTTCTTGTGGATAATTAAAGTTGCGACTAAAACGTTCAATAATGTTACAACTTGGGACTGGAATTTGTCTTCCATAAACAGCTGCAACCATTTCATCTTCAAATGGTTTTAGAATATTTTCCACGAGATGTCGATCTGGTGGAACTGCATCTTGAGTCAGAAAGAAAATAATGTCACTGTTTGAATATTGCACCGCCTGGTTTCTAGTTCCTCCATGGTCAAACTCCGATTTTTGAATATGATGTACTTCTATATTGAAAAGCTGCGGATATCGGTCTTCCTCATAATACTTTCTTTCCGTATTCATAATAATGATTTTATGAATCGGATAAATCTGCTTTTTTAATCCTTGTAATAGTCGAATGTATTTCTCATCTGGACGATATACAGGAATAATGATATCTACTGTTAATTTTTCCATCTATTCTTCCTTTCTTACAATAACGTTTGCAGAACAAAAATCTTAGCAGATGAATCAATGGCCTTCATTCCACCGATCCATCAGTGCACAATGAAGGCCTAATTATGTTGTTAAATCAATTGTAATTCTAACAATAGTTTATCTAAGATTCATTCCGTTCCATTACTTTATTTCACCGTTTTCATTATGATTCATTTTTACAAGACGGTTAATTGCGCTGAACATTGCTCTAAAAGATGCTCTTGTAATATTCGAGCTGATTCCCACTCCATATGTTTTTCTATCACTATCTTTATCCCACATATAAATATAGGCTGCTGCCTGTGCATGGGAACCTGCAGTCAACGCATGTTCAGAATAGTCTGCTACACAGATATCCATACCCAACTCTGCTTTCATAATATTTTTTACTGCATCAATTGGACCATTTCCAATTCCTTCCAATGTCTTTTTCTCTCCATTTTTCTCAAATGTTAAAACACAATGGGTATCATCATCTTCTACATCAGCAATTCTACAAGAAATAAAATGATATGGACTCTTTGCATTAATATATTGTTCTTTAAATTTTGCAAAAATAGTTTCAGGAGCAACTTCACCTTGTGCTTCCGCAATTTTTTGGATTACATCTGCAAATTCTTTATGCATACTCTTTGGAAGTTTAAAACCATAGTATGCATCCATAACAAACGCAACGCCGCCTTTTCCAGATTGGCTATTAATACGCACAATTGGTTCATACTCTCTTCCAACATCTGATGGATCAATTGGCAGATATGGAATTTCCCAATATTGTTGGTCACGCTCTTTCATTGCTGTAATACCTTTATTAATTGCGTCCTGATGAGAACCAGAAAATGCTGTGAATACTAACTTACCTGCATATGGATGTCTTGGATGAACTTTCATCTTGCAACATCTTTCGTATACTTCAATAATCTCATTAATATTAGATAATTCCAGTTCTGGATCAATACCTTGTGAGAACATATTATATGCAATATTTAAAATATCTACATTACCAGTACGTTCTCCATTTCCAAATAATGTTCCTTCTACACGCTCTGCGCCTGCCAATAATGCTAACTCGGCCGCTGCTACACTCGTGCCTCTGTCATTGTGAGGATGAATACTTAAAACAATCGTTTCACGGTTTTTAAAATGTTTATTCATCCATTCAATTTGATCAGCGTAAACATTTGGAGTATTCATTTCTACTGTAGATGGTAAGTTAAAAATAATTTTATTATCAACAGTTGGATTCCACTCATCTTGAACTGCCGTACAAATGTCTAATGCAAAGTCCAATTCGGTTCCTGTAAAACTTTCTGGAGAATATTCCAATTGAATTTCTCCTGGAAAGTCTTTCATATATTTTTTTACCATCTTCGTTCCATCAATCGCAATCTGCTTGATTTCTTCTCGATTCATATGGAACACAACATCTCTTTGTAATGTAGAAGTAGAATTATAAATATGAACGATGGCTTTCTTTACACCTTCCAGTGCTTCAAATGTACGTTTAATCAGATGTTCCCTGCATTGTACCAATACTTGCACAACAACATCATCTGGAATTAATTCACGATCTACTAATTCTCTCAGGAAATCATACTCAATCTGTGAAGCAGATGGGAAACCAACTTCAATTTCTTTAAATCCCAATTGAACAAGTAAATTGAACATTTCAATTTTTTGTTCGACTTCCATTGGCTCAACCAATGCCTGATTACCATCTCTTAAATCAACACTACACCAAACGGGTGCTTTCATAATTTCCTTGTTTGGCCATTCCCGCTCTGGCATATGAACTACCGGTACTCTTTTATATCTGTTTACATTTAACATGATCTATCCCTCCATAAAAATAAATTTCTCTGTCCATTGTATTCTAGTCTAATTCTTATCCTGAATCCTGATTTACCAAATCAGGCACGGAGTCGATAAATCACACTGTATTTTTTGATAATAAAGATCTTGGTAGACTCTACTTTAACCCCATACGGTGTTTCACCTCACTTTCCCTTTTATGAGCCATTCCTAACCCATGACCAGGAAATTCCTGATATTGTTTTTATTATAGCACAAAAGAATAGTTGTGTAAAGCAAACATATCAATCCTCTTTTCCACTTTTTGTATAATGAAAGTACTGTTTTAGGGGCTTTTTTGCATATTACAACAAAAAAAGCTGTCTTTTCTAACAGCTTTTTATGACTCCTACGGGAATCGAACCCGTGTTACCGCCGTGAAAGGGCGATGTC
>DVHN01000194.1 GCA_018712075.1 Candidatus Fimimorpha faecalis | reverse complement strand
GTAATGAGAATCACATTAAAGGCTTATGATCATCAGTTAGTAGATCAATCTGCTGGAAAGATTATTGAGACTGTAAAGAAAACAGGTTCTAAGGTGAGCGGACCAGTTCCGTTGCCAACAAAGAAGGAGGTAGTAACAATCCTTCGTGCCGTACACAAGGACAAAGATTCCAGAGAACAGTTCGAGCAGAGAACACATAAGAGATTGATTGATATCATTACACCAACCCAGAAGACGGTTGATGCATTATCTCGTTTAGAGATGCCAGCTGGTGTGTATATTGATATTAAGATGAAGAATAAGTAAAATGATTCATTAATGAAGAAATTATCCAGAATTGGTTGATATAGAAGTAACGTTTTTCGTTCCACTTATGTCCGCTGTTCTAGGATGATTGGGATGTATTCCTAATCCGCTGTAGATTCACAGGAGGTAAAAGAATGAAGAAAGCAATTTTAGCAACAAAAGTCGGAATGACACAGATTTTCGATGAAAATGGTACTCTTGTACCAGTTACTGTATTGCAGGCAGGTCCATGTGTCGTAACACAGGTTAAGACAGTTGAAAATGATGGATATAGTGCAGTACAGGTTGGTTTTGTTGATAAGCGTGAAAAGCTTGTAAACAAACCAGTTAAGGGTCACTTTGATAAGGCTGGTGTTTCTTACAAGAGATTTGTAAGAGAATTCAGACTGGAAGACGCTGAAAACTATAATGTAAAAGATGAAATCAAAGTTGATGTTTTTGCAGCTGGAGATAAGGTTGATGCAACTGCAATTTCCAAAGGTAAAGGCTTCCAGGGTGCGATTAAGAGACACGGACAGTCCAGAGGACCTATGGCTCATGGTTCTAAGTTCCATCGTCATGCAGGTTCCAATGGTTCCGCAACAAGTCCAGGTAAAGTATTCAAAGGTAAGAAGATGCCAGGTCGTATGGGTGGCGTAAAAGTTACAATCCAGAATCTGGAAGTTGTACGTGTAGATGCAGACAACAACTTACTTTTAATCAAGGGTGCAGTACCAGGATCAAAGAAGTGCTTAGTAACCGTAAAGAATTCTGTAAAGGCCTAATGAAGCGAAAGGAGGACCACACAGATGTCAAAAGTATCTGTTTACAATATGCAAGGTGCACAGGTTGGCGAATTAGAGCTTAACGATGCAGTATTCGGAGTAGAAGTAAACGAACATCTCGTTAAGATGGCAGTAACAAGCCAGCTTGCAAATAAGCGTCAGGGAACTCAGAAGGCAAAGACACGTTCTGAAGTATCCGGCGGTGGAAGAAAGCCATGGAGACAGAAAGGAACTGGTCATGCAAGACAAGGTTCTATCAGAGCTCCACAGTGGACAGGCGGCGGAGTTGTATTCGCTCCAGTTCCAAGAAATTATTCTTTCAAGTTAAATAAGAAAGAAAAGAGAGCTGCTCTTAAGTCTGTATTGACAAGCAGAGTAAATGAAAACAAGTTCATCGTATTAGATGAGTTAACATTAGATGAAATTAAGACAAAGAAGTTTGTAGAAGTAATGAACAACTTAAAAGTTGCTAAGGCTTTAGTTGTTACAGATGGTACAGATAAGAATGTTGTTCTTTCTGCAAGAAATCTGAAAAACATTAAAACAGCTTCTACTAACACAATTAATGTATACGATATCTTAAAATATGATACCGTAGTTGCTACTAAGGCAGCTGTTGCAACAATCGAGGAGGTGTATGCGTAATGGCTAATGTACAATACTATGATGTTATTCTGAAGCCAGTAATCACTGAAAAGAGCATGGACGCTATGGCTGAAAAGAAGTATACCTTTCTTGTTCATCCAGAAGCAACAAAGAATATGATTGCTGAAGCAGTTGAAAAAATGTTCCCTGGCACAAAGGTTGCTAAGGTAAATACCATGAATTTAGATGGTAAGACAAAGAGAAGAGGCCGTTCTGTTGGTAAGACAGCAAAGACAAAAAAGGCAATCGTTCAGTTAACAGCTGAAAGCGAAGATATCCAGATTTTTGAAGGCCTGTAAGACGCAGCCAGTTCGTGGCTGTGCGTTAAACGCAACAAAAGCGTGATAATAAATTAGAAAAGGAGAATTTATCATGGGAATCAAAAAATATAACCCATATACACCTTCTAGAAGACAGATGACAGGTTCTGATTTCTCCGAAATCACAAGTACAACTCCTGAAAAATCGTTAACTGTATCTTTAAAGAAGAATGCAGGCCGTAACAACCAGGGTAAGATTACTGTAAGACACCAAGGTGGCGGTTCTAGAAGAAAATATAGAATTATTGATTTTAAGAGAAACAAAGATGGAATTCCAGCAATTGTTAAATCCATCGAATACGATCCAAATAGAACAGCAAATATCGCTTTAATCTGTTATGCAGATGGACAAAAGGCATACATCTTAGCTCCAGAAGGATTAAAGGTTGGTATGAAGGTTGTCAGTGGTGCAGAAGCAGAAGCAAAGATTGGTAACTGTTTACCATTATCCGAAATTCCAGTAGGTGCTCAAATCCACAACATCGAATTATATCCAGGTGCAGGTGCACAGTTAGTTCGTTCCGCAGGTGTTGCAGCACAGTTAATGGCTAAGGAAGGTAAATATGCTACATTGAGATTACCATCTGGCGAAATGAGAATGGTTCCAATCAATTGCCGTGCAACAGTTGGTGTTGTAGGTAATGGAGAACACTCCCTGATTAACGTTGGTAAGGCTGGACGTAAGCGTCATATGGGCATTCGTCCTACTGTTCGTGGTTCTGTTATGAACCCTAATGACCATCCACATGGTGGTGGTGAAGGTAAGACTGGTATTGGTCGTCCAGGTCCATGTACACCTTGGGGTAAACCAGCACTTGGATTGAAGACAAGAAAGAAAAACAAACAGTCCAATAAGTTAATCATTAGAAGAAAAGACGGAAGAGCAATGAAATAATTTGATTATGCTCAGAAAATTTTGAACAGTTTATAAGGAGGTTAGAACCTATGGCTCGCTCACTGAAAAAAGGACCATTTGCTGATGCACATTTATTAAAGAAGGTTGATGCAATGAACGCAGCAGGACAAAAGCAGGTAATTAAAACTTGGTCTCGTCGTTCTACAATCTTCCCACAAATGGTTGGACATACAATCGCAGTTCATGATGGTAGAAAGCATGTTCCAGTATATATCACAGAAGATATGGTTGGACATAAGCTTGGAGAATTCGTTGCTACCAGAACTTATAGAGGTCATGGAAAAGACGAAAAGAAGTCAAAACGCTAATTTGGAACGTATTTGAAAGGAGGTAACAATAGTCATGGCAAAAGGACATAGATCCCAGATTAAGAGAGAAAGAAATGCACAGAAGGACACAAGACCATCTGCAAAGTTATCTTATGCAAGAGTTTCTGTCCAGAAGGCATGTTTCGTATTAGATGCCATTCGAGGCAAGGATGTTACAACTGCACTTGGTATTGTAACTTACAATCCTAGATATGCTTCATCTTTAATAAAGAAGTTATTAGAGTCAGCAATTGCAAACGCTGAAAACAACAACGGAATGCATGCAGAAAACCTTTATGTAGAGGAATGCTACGCAAATAAAGGACCAACAATGAAGAGAATCAGACCGAGAGCACAGGGTAGAGCTTATCGTATTGAAAAGAGAATGAGCCATATCACAATCGTGCTGAATGAAAGATAAAAGGAGGGCATTATGGGACAGAAAGTTAATCCTCATGGCATCAGAGTCGGCGTAATCAAAGATTGGGATTCCAAGTGGTATGCTGAAGCTGATTTCGCAGACAATCTTGTAGAAGATTACAATATTAGAAAGTTCTTAAAGAAGAGATTATACAGTGCCGGCATCTCCAAGATCGAAATCGAAAGAGCTGCTGATCGTGTAAAAGTTATTATTTATACAGCTAAGCCAGGTGTAGTAATTGGTAAGGGCGGAGCTGAAATTGAAAAGTTAAAAGCAGAAGCTTCTAAGTTGACAGATAAGAAGTTGTTTGTAGATATCAAAGAAGTAAAGAGACCAGATAAGGACGCTCAGTTAGTAGCTGAAAATATTGCTGCTCAGTTGGAAAATCGTATTTCCTTCCGTCGTGCAATGAAGTCCACAATGTCTAGAACAATGAAGGCAGGAGCACTTGGTATTAAGACTTCTGTTTCTGGACGTCTGGCAGGTGCAGATATGGCTCGTACAGAATTTTACAGCGAAGGAACAATCCCGTTGCAGACATTGAGAGCCGATATTGATTATGGTTTCGCTGAAGCAGATACAACCTATGGTAAATTAGGTGTTAAGGTTTGGATCTACAAAGGCGAAGTTCTTCCAACAAAGTCTAATAAGGAAGGGAGCGATAAATAATGTTAATGCCTAAGAGAGTAAAGCGTCGTAAGCAGTTCCGTGGAACGATGACCGGTAAGGCTATGAGAGGTAACACAATTTCTAATGGTGAATACGGTATTGTCGCTTTAGAACCAGCATGGATTAAATCCAATCAGATCGAAGCTGCCCGTATTGCTATGACACGTTATATCAAGCGTGGTGGTAAGGTTTGGATTAAGATTTTCCCAGATAAACCTGTAACAACAAAACCAGCTGAAACACGTATGGGTTCCGGTAAAGGTTCCCTGGAATACTGGGTAGCAGTCGTTAAGCCAGGTCGTGTAATGTTTGAAATCTCTGGAGTTTCTGAAGAGGTAGCGAGAGAAGCATTACGTCTTGCAACACATAAGTTACCAGTAAAATGTAAAGTAGTTTCTCGCGCAGACTTAGAAGGCGGTGATAACAGTGAAAATTAATAAGTATGTAGAAGATTTAAAGACGAAATCAGCTACAGAATTACAAGAAGAATTAGTAGCTGCTAAGAAGGAACTTTTTAATTTAAGATTCCAGAATGCGACCAATCAATTAGATAATACAAGCAGAATCAAGGAAGTTCGTAAGAACATTGCCAGAATTCAGACAATTATCACAGAAAAGGCGCAGTAAAATGAACCTTTAGCGTTCGGTTCGTTGAAAACAACACGAAAGGAGTAACGGTTGTGGAAGAAAGAAATCTTAGAAAAATCCGTACAGGTAAAGTAATCAGCGACAAGATGGATAAGACAATTGTAGTTGCTGTTCAGGATAATGTAAAGCATCCGGTTATTGGTAAGATCGTTAAGAGAACTTACAAGTTAAAGGCTCATGACGAAGAAAATACCTGCAAAATCGGTGATACTGTAAGAGTAATGGAAACAAGACCTCTGTCCAAGGATAAGAGATGGAGATTAGTTGAAATTATTGAAAGAGCAAAATAATTTTTTCGCAGAATATTGCGTTTCGCAACATTTGTTATTATAGATAGAAATGCAGATAAATCCGTATAAATCTGGTGTTTGATCCAGAGTTCGATGAAAGGAGTCTAGGCATGATTCAGCAGGAAAGCAGATTAAAAGTTGCTGATAATACTGGTGCAAAGGAATTACTTTGTATCCGTGTTATGGGCGGATCTACAAGAAGATATGCAAATATCGGTGATGTCATTGTTGCTTCTGTTAAGGATGCAACACCAGGCGGTGTTGTAAAGAAGGGCGATGTTGTAAAAGCCGTTGTTGTGCGTACAGTAAAAGGTGCTCGTCGTAAAGACGGTTCTTATATTAAATTCGATGAAAATGCAGCAGTTATCATCAAGGAAGACAAGAACCCAAGAGGAACTCGTATTTTTGGACCTGTAGCAAGAGAGTTAAGAGAAAAGCAGTTCATGAAGATTGTATCTCTCGCTCCAGAAGTATTATAAGGAGGGTGTAAACTGTGGCTAACAAGATCAAGAAGGGTGATACAGTAAAGGTTATCACTGGTAAAGACAAAGATAGAGAAGGCAAGGTATTGTCTGTTGATATGAAGAACCACAAAGTACTTGTTGAGGGCGTAAATATGGTAACGAAGCATACAAAGCCAAGCGCTCAGAATCAGCAAGGTGGTATCGTAAGTAAGGAAGCTCCAATTGACATCTCTAATGTAATGTACAGCGCAAAAGGTCAGGCTGTAAGAGTTGGATTCGCAGTAAAGGATGGCAAGAAGGTTCGTATTAACAAGAAGACTGGCGAAGCAATTGATTAATTGAGAGAGGAGGTTCGAACATGAGTAGATTAAAAGACGCTTATAAAAATGAGATCGTAGATGCTATGATCAAGAAATTTGGCTATAAGAATATCATGGAAGTTCCAAAGTTGGATAAGGTTGTCATCAATATGGGTGTTGGTGAAGCAAAAGAAAACGCAAAACTTCTGGATGCTGCTGTTAAGGAATTGGAAACAATTTCTGGACAGAAAGTTGTTACAACAAAAGCAAAGAAATCTGTTGCTAACTTCAAGATCAGAGAGGGTATGCCAATCGGATGTAAAGTAACATTACGTGGTGAAAAGATGTATGAATTTGTAGATCGTCTGATTAACCTGGCATTACCACGAGTACGTGACTTTAGAGGTGTTAGTGCAAATTCCTTCGATGGAAGAGGTAACTATGCATTAGGTATTAAAGAACAGTTGATCTTCCCTGAAATCGAGTATGATAAGGTTGATAAGACTAGAGGTATGGACATCATTTTCGTTACTACCGCTAAGACCGATGAGGAAGCTCGTGAATTACTGAGATTATTTAATATGCCATTTCAAAAATAGTTAGGAGGAAAGTTTCATGGCTAAAACTTCAATGAAAGTAAAACAGTCACGTAAGGCAAAGTTTTCCACTCAGGAATACAATCGTTGCAGAATCTGCGGACGTCCACATGCTTACTTAAGAAAGTATGGAATTTGCAGAATTTGTTTCCGTGAATTAGCATACAAGGGACAGATTCCTGGTGTAAAGAAAGCAAGCTGGTAAGCCAGTGCCACAATCTATAAGAAGGAGGACAACTTAAATGACAATGAGTGATCCAATTGCAGATATGCTTACAAGAATTCGTAATGCAAATACTGCAAAGCATGATACAGTAGATATTCCAGCATCTAAGATGAAAATCGCAATTGCAGACATCCTTTTAAAGGAAGGCTATATTGCAAAGTATGATATCGTAGAAGATGGTAATTTTAAGACAATTCGTGTGACATTAAAGTATGGTGCAGACAAGAATGAGAGAATCATTACAGGTCTGAAAAGAATTTCCAAACCAGGTCTTCGTGTATATGCAAGCACACAGGATCTTCCAAAAGTACTGGGTGGTTTAGGTGTTGCAATCATCTCTACAAACCAGGGTGTTTTAACAGATAAAGAAGCTAGAAAGCTGAATGTAGGTGGAGAAGTATTAGCGTTTGTTTGGTAATTCCAAGAGCGCAATTTGAGTGGAAACAAGTGTGGCAGGTGATGTAGGACCAATGGTTCCAACCGCCATAAACTGTTTCTCGGTTTATATATAAATTCAGAGTACGGCCGATGGCTGGCTCTCACTAAACAAATAGGAGGTACGGGCATGTCACGTATTGGAAGAATGCCAATCGCGATTCCAGCAGATGTAACAGTTGAAATTGCAGAAAATAATAAAGTGACGGTAAAAGGTCCTAAGGGAACTTTGGAAAGAGTATTACCAGCAGAAATGCAAATCAAAAAAGATGGTAATGAAATCGTAGTTTCCAGACCAAATGATTTAAAGAAGATGAAATCTTTACATGGTCTGACAAGAACATTAATCTATAATATGATCGTTGGTGTAACAAAGGGTTACGAAAAAGTTTTGGAAATCAATGGTGTTGGTTATAGAGGTGCAAAGCAGGGTAAGAAATTAGTCTTGAATTTAGGATATTCTCATCCAGTAGAAATGATCGATCCAGAAGGAATTGAAACCGTTATGGAAGGTCAGAACAAGATCATTGTTAAAGGTATTGATAAAGAAAAAGTTGGACAGTTTGCGGCTGAAATCAGAGAAAAGAGAGCTCCAGAACCATATAAGGGCAAGGGAATCAAGTATGCTGATGAAACAATCAGACGTAAAGTTGGTAAGACTGGTAAGAAATAATAAGGAGAGTGAGAAAGAATGGTTAGTAAGGTATCAAGAACGAGAGTTCGCCAAGAAAAGCATAGAAGATTGCGTAGACATATTAATGGTACTGCTGAAAGACCACGTTTGTCTGTATTTAGAAGCAATAATCATATGTATGCACAGATCATTGATGATACAGTTGGTAAAACACTGGTGTCAGCTTCTACTCTTCAAAAGGACGTTAAGGCTGAATTAGAAAAGACCAACGATGTAGCTGCTGCCGCTTACTTAGGTACAGTTATTGCAAAGAGAGCGTTAGACGCAGGAATCACAACTGTTGTTTATGATAGAGGTGGATTCATCTATCAGGGTAAGGTTCAGGCATTGGCAGATGCAGCCCGTGAGGCTGGTCTGAAATTCTAATCAAGGAGGAGAACAGATGAAACGTACAATTATTGATGCTAGTCAGTTAGAATTAGAAGAAAAAGTAGTATCAATCAAGCGTGTTACTAAAGTTGTTAAGGGTGGACGTAACTTCCGCTTTTCTGCTTTAGTTGTTGTTGGTGACAAGAACGGACACGTTGGTGCTGGTATGGGCAAGGCTGCTGAAATTCCTGAAGCAATCCGTAAGGGTAAGCAGGATGCAGAAAAGAAGCTGGTTACTGTGCCATTAGATGAAAATAAGAGTATTCCACATGACTTTATTGGAAAGTTTGGAAGTGCTTCTGTATTATTAAAGAGATCTCCAGAAGGTACTGGTGTTATCGCAGGTGGTCCTGCTCGTTCCGTATGTGAATTAGCTGGTTTAAAGAACATCCGTACAAAATGTTTGGGCTCTACAAATAAGCAGAACGTAGTATTAGCTACAATCAAAGGTTTGTCTAGCTTAAAGACTCCAGAAGAAGTTGCTAAGCTTCGCGGCAAGTCTGTAGAAGAGATTTTAGGCTAAGGAGGGACAAAATAATGGCTAATAAGTTAAAGATTACTTTAGTAAAATCACCAATCGGTGCCATTCCTAAGCATAGAAAGACGGTAGAAGCTCTTGGATTAAAGAAGCTTCACAAGACAGTGGAACTGCCAGATAACGATGCAGTAAGAGGTATGATTTGGCACGTAAAGCATTTAGTCAAAGTAGAAGAAATCTAAGAGACGATAGGAGGTGCAAGGAATGAATTTATCAAGTTTACAGGCAGCAGCAGGTTCTACACACAATGATAATTTCAGAAGAGGCCGTGGACACGGTTCAGGAAATGGAAAGACCGCAGGTAAGGGTCATAAGGGTCAGAAAGCTCGTAGTGGTGCTCCAAGACCAGGCTTTGAAGGTGGTCAGATGCCATTATACAGAAGAATTCCAAAGAGAGGATTCACAAATAGAAATACAAAAGAGATCGTTGCAATCAATGTGTCCGTATTAGAAAAATTTGATAACGATACAGAAGTAACGGTTGCTACATTAATCGAAAATGGAATCATTAAGAATCCACGAGATGGTGTAAAGATTCTTGGAAACGGAGAACTTACCAAAAAGCTTACAGTAAAAGTAAATGCATTTAGTGAAAGTGCAAAAGCTAAAATTGAAGCAGCAGGTGGAAACGCAGAGGTGATCTAATGTTTAAAACACTCCAGAACGCACTAAGAGTGAAAGATGTTCGTCGACGTCTTCTATTCACATTCTTAATGCTTGTTGTAGTGCGAATTGGTTCCCAACTGCCTGTTCCAGGAGTCGATCCAGATTACTTTGCAGATTTCTTTGAACAACATCAAGGAGACGCCTTTAATTTATTAAATTCTTTTACTGGCGGCTCCTTTGAGAATTTTTCTATTCTCGCATTGAGTATCAGTCCATATATTACATCTTCCATTATTATGCAGTTGATGACAATTGCAATTCCAAAATTGGAAGAGATGCAAAAGGATGGAGAAGAAGGCAGAAAGAAAATTGTAGAGTATACACGTTATTTGACAGTTGCATTAGCTTTAATTACATCAATTGCAATGTCGATTGGTTTCGGAAGACAAGGGTTATTAGAAAACTTCAATTGGCATAGTGTTGTGGTAGTTGTATTCACATTGACTGCTGGTAGTGCATTCCTGATGTGGCTGGGGGAACGAATTACAGATAAAGGAATTGGAAATGGTATTTCTTTAATTCTTTTGGTTAATATTTTATCGAGAATTCCAGATGATATTAAAACAATTTATGATAAATTTATTGCTCCAAGCAGTGTAGCAGCAGGAGTAGTAATTGCAATTATTGTAATTGCAATTCTGGTGGCGATTGTAGCATTTACTGTATTGTTGAATAGTGCAGTTCGCAAAATTCCAGTACAATATTCTCAGAAAATGCAGGGACGCAGATTGATTGGAGGTCAATCCAGTCATATTCCATTGAAGGTAAATACTGCGAATGTTATTCCAGTTATTTTTGCTTCTTCATTAATGTCTACCCCTGTGATAATTGCACAGTTCTTTACTGTGGATTATAGTACAATCGGTGGTAAAATTTTAACTTTTTTAAGCTCTACTTCATGGTTTCGACCAGAACGTCCATGGTATACATTGGGTGCATTAGTATATATTGCTTTAATTATTATTTTCGCATATTTCTATACTTCAATTACATTTAATCCATTAGAAATTGCAAATAATATGAAAAAGCAAGGTGGTTTTATCCCAGGTATTCGTCCTGGAAAACCAACATCGGATTATTTAAATAAAATATTAAATTATATTGTATTGATTGGTGCAGTTGGATTAACAATTGTTGCAATTATTCCAATTATCTTGAGTGGTATTTTTAATATTACACGTATTTCGTTTATTGGAACCTCTTTAATTATTATTGTAGGTGTTATTCAGGAAACATTGAAACAAATTGAAACAAGAGTTGTTGCACGTGAGTACGATAGTATTTTTTAAATAATGAAGTAATATTGTCCGGAGGATTTTCCTGCGGACAATACGACTATTCAAGGGTTTTTAGAACGATTCAATTATTGGGGATTGTTGGAAGTTTTTACAAAAGCTGTAAAAGCGTTGTCCATATGGGCGGAGGCTTTCCTACACTTTTGATAAAAATAAATGCAATTTTTTTAAAAGCTTTAAAAAAAATTGTAAAAAGAACTCAATAAGGAGGTTTTAGGATGAAGCTTATTATGCTGGGAGCTCCTGGTGCTGGAAAAGGTACACAGGCAAAGAAAATCGCAGAAAAGTACGGAATTCCTCATATTTCAACAGGAGATATTTTCCGTGCAAACATCAAGGAAGGTACTGAACTTGGAAAGAAAGCAAAAGAGTACATGGATCAGGGATTATTAGTTCCAGATGAATTGACCACGAACTTAGTAACAGATCGTGTTCAACAGCCAGATTGTGAAAAGGGATATGTACTGGACGGATTTCCAAGAACAATTCCACAGGCAGAGTGTTTAGATGCAGCTCTGAAAGAAATGGGAGCTAAAATTGATTATGCAATTAACGTAGATGTTCCAGACGAAAACATCATCAATCGTATGTCTGGTCGTCGTGCATGTGTGACATGTGGAGCTACATATCATGTACAGTACGCTGCTCCAAAGGTAGAAAATGTTTGTGATGTGTGTGGAAGCGGTCTGGTATTAAGAGATGACGATAAACCAGAAACAGTAAAGAAGCGTTTGGATGTATATCATGCACAGACTCAGCCACTCATCGACTATTATCAGGCACAAGGTGCTTTAGTAAATGTAGATGGTACAAAGAATCTGGAAGACGTTTTTGCAGACATCGTAGCTATTTTAGGAGAGTAATACATGTCAGTATCAATTAAGTCTGAGAGAGAAATTAAGTTAATGAAAGAAGCGGGAAGGCTTCTGGCAATCACTCATGACGAACTCAGCCGGGCATTAAAGCCCGGCATGAGTACATGGGAAATTGATCATTTGGGAGAGGAAATCATTCGCAGCTTTGGCTGTGTACCGAATTTTCTTCATTATAATGGATATCCTGCTTCAATCTGTGTATCAGTCAATGATGAAGTAGTACATGGAATCCCTAGTAAAAAAAGAATTATTCAGGAAGGCGATATTGTTAGCCTGGATGCGGGTCTGATTTATAAGGGATATCATTCTGATGCTGCCAGAACGCATGCAATTGGAGAAGTAAATCCTGAAGCAGCAAAATTGATTCAGGTTACGAGAGAAAGCTTTTTTGAAGGTATTAAATTTGCAAAAGCCGGCAATCATTTACATGATATTTCGGCTGCAATTCAAAAATATGCAGAAAGTTTTGGATTTGGAGTGGTTCGAGATCTGGTCGGACATGGCATCGGTACACATTTGCATGAAGATCCTGAAATTCCTAATTTCAAGACAAGAGGCCGAGGAATTAAACTTCGTCCAGGAATGACATTGGCAATTGAACCAATGATTACTGCTGGAAGATATGATGTGGAGTGGCTGGACGATGGTTGGACAGTAGTAACTGTGGATGGTTCTTTGGCTGCTCATTATGAAAACACGGTTTTAATTACCGAAGGTGAACCAGAAATTTTAACAATTCAAAAAAAATAGAGCGCAATAAGCAGATATTTTTGGTGATGAGGTGAAATTATGCTTGAAGTTGGATATTTGGTGAAATCTTTGGCGGGACATGACAAAGAAAGAATTTATGTCATAATAAAAGAACAGGGAGAATATGTATATTTGGCAGATGGCAAATATCGTACCATGGATAAACCAAAGAGAAAAAATAAGAAACATGTACAATTGATTCGCTGTCAAGACGAAAATTTGACCAGGAAACTCAATAATCAAGAACCAATTCAAGAGGAAGAAATAAAACGATTTATAAAACAATATATTCAATTGTCACGATCATAGGAGGTAGTTATGGCAAAGTCAGATGTAATTGAAGTAACTGGTACAGTATTAGAAAAGTTACCAAATGCAATGTTTAAAGTAGAATTAGAAAATAAATATGTTGTGCTGGCACATATTAGCGGAAAGCTTCGTATGAATTATATTCGTATCTTGCCAGGAGATAAAGTAACAGTAGAAATGTCACCATATGATTTAACAAAGGGAAGAATTATTTGGAGAGATAAATAAGAAGTTCCAAATAGGAGTGTATCGAGTTTATGCAATAAAATTTATGCATAATAATGAAATTTTGCTTGACTTTTGATAAATACTGGTGTTATAATGATAGACGGACTTTTGTAAAGACGCCTTTTTTGGCGTATTCGTACCCTCTTTTTGGAGGATTTTGAAAGGAGAATATACTGTGAAAGTTAGATCATCAGTAAAGCCAATTTGCGAAAAGTGCAAAGTTATTAAGAGAAAGGGAAGCATCCGTGTAATCTGCGAAAATCCAAAGCATAAGCAGAGACAGGGATAATCCGAACAGTTATCTTCCAAAAAATTGGAAATAGCTATTGATTTTGATCGAGAAATCGGTTATAATCATCAATTGTGGCATTTAGCCACTTAAGAAAGAAGCAGTGAGGAACCGCCAGGCGGTGTTGTACTGCAAATAAACATGAAGAAGAATACTATTAATGGAGGTGTAACACACACATGGCTCGTATTTCAGGCGTTGATTTACCAAGAGAAAAACGTGTAGAAATTGGATTGACTTATATCTATGGAATTGGTAGAGTAAGCTCCAACAGAATTCTTGCGCAGGCCGGTGTAAATCCTGACACTCGTGTAAAGGATTTAACAGATGAAGAAGTTGCCAAGATTCGTGACGTAATCGATGAGACTCAATTGGTAGAAGGTGATTTACGTAGAGAAATCGCAATGAATATCAAGAGACTTCAGGAAATCGGTTGCTATAGAGGTATCCGTCATAGAAAAGGTTTACCTGTTCGTGGTCAGAAGACTAAGACGAATGCCAGAACTCGTAAGGGTCCAAAGAAGACTGTTGCGAATAAGAAGAAATAATTTGCAGAGTATCTTGTAACAATTAAGAATAGAAGAGAAAGTAGGTTAGTTTAATGGCTAAGAAAGTGTCAACAAAAAAAGTGACAAAGAAGCGTGTAAAGAAAAACGTTGAACGTGGACAGGCTCACATTCAGTCATCTTTTAACAATACAATCGTAACATTGACTGATACTCAGGGTAATGCATTATCTTGGGCAAGTGCAGGCGGTCTTGGATTTAGAGGTTCAAGGAAATCTACTCCATATGCAGCACAGATGGCTGCAGAAACTGCCACAAAAGCAGCTTTAGTACACGGATTAAAATCAGTAGATGTAATGGTAAAAGGCCCAGGTTCAGGCCGTGAAGCAGCAATTCGTGCCCTTCAGGCATGTGGTCTTGAAGTAACCAGTATCAAGGATGTAACACCAGTTCCACACAATGGTTGTCGTCCACCAAAGCGTAGAAGAGTATAATAGGAGGTGTATTAAAGATGGCAGTGAATAGAGTTCCTGTTCTTAAAAGATGCAGATCTCTTGATTTAGATCCAATTTACTTAGGTATTGACAAGAAATCTAATAGACAGTCCAAAAGAGCAAATAGAAAGATGAGTGAATATGGTCTTCAGTTAAGAGAAAAGCAGAAGGCTAAATTCATTTATGGTGTGTTAGAAAAGCCTTTCAGAAATTATTATAAAAAAGCAGAAAAGATGAATGGTATGGTTGGTGAAAACCTTATGATTCTTCTGGAACGCAGATTAGACAATGTTGTATTCCGTATGGGTCTCGCAAGAACTCGTCAGGAAGCAAGACAGATTGTAGATCATAAGCATGTATTAGTAAATGGTAAATGTGTAAACATTCCATCTTACTTGATTAAAGCTGGTGATACAATTCAAATTAAAGAAAACAAGAAAGATTCCCAGAGATACAAGGATATATTAGAAGTTACTTCTGCAAGACTTGTACCAGACTGGTTAGAAGTAGATCAGGAAGCATTAAGCGGCGTTATTAAGGAATTACCATCTAGAGAGGCAATTGACGTTCCTGTGAACGAGATGCTCATTGTCGAATTATATTCTAAATAATAGATGGTAGTGAAACTCTGTACCCCAACCATCATAGCCGAAAAGGAGGGGCTTAATCGTGTTCGATTTTGAAAAACCGAAGATTGAAATTGTAGAGATATCTGAGGATAATAAATATGGAAGATTCGTTGTAGAGCCATTGGAAAGAGGTTATGGAACAACTCTTGGTAATTCATTGAGAAGAATTATGCTTTCTTCTTTACCAGGAGCAGCCGTAAGCCAGGTTAAGATTGATGGTGTATTACACGAATTTAGTCCAATTCCTGGTGTCAAGGAAGATGTTACAGAGATCATTATGAACATCAAGAGCTTGGCAATTAAAAATAATAGTGATACAAATGAAGCCAAAATTGCTTATATTGAATATGAGGGCGAAGGTGTTGTAACTGCGGCTGATATTCAGGCAGATCAGGATATTGAAATTATGAATCCTGACCAGGTAATTGCAACTTTGAGCGGCGGTCCTGATTGTAAACTCTATATGGAGCTGACAATTACTCGTGGTCGTGGTTATGTAAGTGCAGATAAGAATAAAAACGATGAATTACCAATTGGTGTAATTGCAGTGGATTCCATCTATACACCAATTGAACGTGTGAATTTAACAGTAGAGAATACACGTGTTGGTCAGATTACCGATTATGATAAACTGACATTAGATGTATACACAAACGGCACATTAGCTCCAGATGAGGCAGTGAGTTTGGCTGCTAAGGTATTAAGTGAACATTTGAACTTATTTATTGATCTTTCCGAAAATGCTAAGACTGCGGAAGTTATGGTAGAAAAGGAAGACAATGAAAAAGAAAAAGTTCTGGAAATGAATATTGACGAACTGGAATTGTCCGTTCGTTCCTATAATTGTTTAAAGAGAGCCGGTATTAATACGGTAGAGGAATTAACAAACAGAACTCCTGAAGATATGATGAAGGTCAGAAACTTAGGACGTAAGTCTTTAGAGGAAGTCCTTGCGAAGCTGAAGGAATTAGGACTGCAGTTAAATCCGAGCGACGAATAAATTACCCGGAGGTGAAAACAGATCATGGCAGGATATAGAAAACTTGGAAGAAATTCCAATCAGAGAAAGGCTTTAATCAGAAGTCAAGTGACAAGCCTTTTATATAATGGTAAAATCGTTACAACTGAAGCGAAAGCGAAAGAAGTAAAGAAGGTTGCAGAAGGTCTGATTGCTCTCGCTGTAAAGGAAAAAGACAACTTTGAAACAGTTACAGTAACTGCAAAGGTTGCACGTAAAGACAAAGATGGTAAGAGAGTAAAAGAAGTTGTAGATGGAAAGAAAGTTACAGTATTTGATACAGTAGAAAAGGAAATCCAGAAAGATAAAGCTTCTAGACTTCATGCAAGAAGACAAATGCTTCGTGTATTCTATGGTGTAACAAAGGTTCCTACAGAATCTGCTGGAAAGAAGAAAAACACAGTTGCTGTAGATATGCCAAAGAAGATGTTCGAAGAAATCGCACCTAAGTATGCAGATCGTAACGGCGGTTATACAAGAATCGTAAAGATTGGTCAGCGTAAAGGTGACGGCGCAATGGAAGTATTGCTTGAGTTAGTATAATATATTTATAATAAATTAAGGTTGTTGCATTGGTAATGAATTTACCAAGCAACAGCCTTTTTCTAAATAGAAAGAGAGCTATTAAAAAGCAATCGTTCTACTTCTAAAGTGAATTATTGTGTATGATCAAAGTCAAAGCCATCTTCTTCCTCTTCTATATCAGATTCTTCATTGGAATATTCTTCGTTCTCTTCATATTCAGACGTATGAAGGTTATCGCCACCATAAAACTCTTTACCAACGACACGAGATTTTCTGCGAGTTTCTTCTACTAAATCAGATAGTTCTCGTTTTATAATAAGAGGATCTTTAATATTTTCTAGGCGGATTTCTGGGGATGCATCCGCTTTTACTTTTAGTATAATCGTACCTGTTCCGAAAATTTTTTGAGCAATGCTTCGTTCTAGACAAATATCCAGAACACGATAGAGAAGAAGTTCGTCATAATGTGTGTTAAAGAAACCATGCTGACTGTAGAGACGTTCTTCTGTTAATTCGTATTTGGTGAAAGTGATCGGGAACCACATAAAATGTTTCCGATCTTTCCATATGATTTCTTCGTTTAAGGAATTTTTTTTCATAAAAACCTCCATTCTGTTATGAGTATTTTGTAATTTCATCTATGCTATCAATTATATGATTGGAAAATTAGATTTTTCTTATAAATTCTCTTTTTACATTATGGCATAGAGTAAATAAATTGTCAAATTGTATCATGCTTTTGGAGGAATCATTCGTGAGGTTTTAAGGAAATTGCTTGGATCGTCTGATCGGGTTCAAGCAAGAGGTACAAATCCAATAAAAAACAGAAAAATGAATTGAACATTCTATGTTGATTTTTTGTAAAAAATCGCTTACAATAAAAGCGATTTTAAGAATGCTGGAGGAAATTATGAATCTAATAAAAATAGCCAAATTAATTTTTGAGTATGCAAAGTATGGAGAAGACGGAAGCGTCGTAGGAGCAAGCAGAGCAATTGACAATGTTTCAATTGATATCGAAAAAGGCAGTTTTGTGGCTGTTTTAGGTCATAATGGCTCTGGTAAATCGACACTTGCAAAGCATTTGAATGCAATTTTGCTTCCAACAGAGGGAACCGTTTGGATTGGAGAAGATGATACAAAAAATCCCGATGCACTTTGGGATATTCGTCAGAGAGCTGGAATGGTATTCCAAAATCCCGATAATCAGATTATTGCCAATGTTGTGGAGGAAGATGTGGCGTTTGGTCCTGAAAATATTGGTGTGCCGACAAGAGAGATTTGGAGACGAGTGGATGAAAGTTTGAAAGCAGTGGGAATGACTGCTTTCCGTAAGAAATCTCCAAATAAATTATCAGGAGGACAAAAGCAGCGTGTTGCAATTGCAGGTGTTATGGCAATGAAACCAGATTGTATTATTTTAGATGAACCAACGGCAATGCTAGATCCTCATGGACGAGAAGATGTCATTCGTACAGTACATGAGTTAAATAAACAAGAAAACATTACAGTTGTATTGATTACGCATTATATGGAAGAAGTTATTGATGCGGATCGTATCATTGTAATGGATGAGGGAAAGGTAGTTATGGATGGGACACCAAAACAAATCTTCTCAAAAGTAGATCAGTTAAAAAAATATCGTTTGGATGTTCCACAGGTAACAGAGCTTGCCTATGAACTAAAAAAGGAAGGGATTCCGTTAGAAGATGGTATTTTGACCATTGAGGAATTGGTAAATGCGTTATGTCAATAAAGTTAGAACATGTCAATTATATTTATGAACCAGATACTGCATTTCCAGTTCATGCCACGGATGATGTAAGTTTGGAAATTCACGATGGAGAATTTATTGCATTGATTGGTCATACTGGTTCTGGAAAATCTACATTGATTCAACACTTAAATGGTTTAATCCATCCAACAAGCGGAACGATTTATTATAATGGAAAAAATATTGCCGATGCAGATTTCTCCATGAAAGAGCTTAGAAGTAAAGTCGGATTAGTATTTCAATACCCAGAACATCAGTTGTTTGAAATGGATGTATTTACAGATGTATGTTTTGGACCAAAGAATCTAGGTTTGTCAGAAGAAGAGATTGAACAACGTGCAAAAGATGCATTGGAAATGGTTGGATTGGACGAATCTTATTATAAACAATCTCCATTTGAATTATCGGGAGGACAGAAGCGAAGAGTCGCAATCGCAGGAGTGCTTGCAATGAAACCAGAGGTATTGATTTTGGATGAGCCAACGGCGGGATTGGATCCAAAAGGAAGGGATGAAATTTTAGATCAAGTGGCATGGCTGCATAAAAACAGTCATATGACGATCATTTTAGTTTCACATAGTATGGAAGACGTAGCACGCTATGCACAGCGTCTGATTGTAATGAATAAAGGAAAAGTAATGTTCGATGCTGCTCCAGTAGAGGTATTTCGACATTATAAAGAATTGGAAACAATGGGGCTGGCTGCTCCACAAGTCACTTATATTGCTCATGCATTAAAAGAACGTGGATTCAACATTGATACGGATGTTACGACTGTGGAAGAAGCCAAACAAGAAATATTAAGACTATGGAGGCAGCAAAAATGTTAAGAGATATTACAATCGGGCAATACTATGCGGTGGAATCTCCAATTCACCGTTTGGATCCAAGGGTAAAATTAGCAGGAACTTTGCTCTATATTATTAGTTTATTTGTGGCCGATGGAATTGTTTGCTATTTGTTAGCTGCTGTCTTTTTCGGTTTTGCAGTACGGCTTTCCAAAGTGCCGTTAAAATATATGGTACGAGGTCTAAAAAGTATTGTATTTTTACTGCTGTTAAGTGTATCGTTTAATATTTTCTTAACAGAAGGCAGAGTGATTTTTCAGGTTGGATTTTTGCGTATTACAGTAGAAGGATTAATAATTGCAGCATTTATGGCAGTGCGTTTAATCCTTTTGATTTTAGGCTCTACGCTAATGACATTGACAACAACCCCAAATAACTTAACGGATGGATTGGAAAAAAGTTTGGGATTCTTAAATAAAGTGCATATACCTGTTCACGATATGGCAATGATGATGTCAATTGCACTTCGGTTTATTCCGATTCTAATTGAAGAAACAGATAAAATTATGAAGGCACAGATGGCAAGAGGAGCCGACTTTGAAAGTGGAAATATTATAAAAAAAGCAAAGGCAATGGTGCCGCTGCTTGTTCCACTATTTGTCTCTGCATTTCGTCGTGCCTCCGATTTAGCAATGGCGATGGAAGCACGTTGTTATCATGGAGGAGAAGGGCGTACCAAAATGAAGCCACTTCACTATAATGGACGAGATTTGATGGCGTATGGCATTTTAATTGTATATTTGGCAGTGATGATTGTATTGCGTGTTGTACTGCCAGTTTAAATGGATCAATAAATAATGGAACCAGGAGGTAGGCGTGAAGCGTGTAAAGTTAGTACTGGCTTATGATGGAACAAATTATTGCGGATGGCAATTACAGCCGAATGGAATTACGATTGAAGAAGTATTAAATAAGGCATTAAGAGATTTATTGCACGAACAGATTCAAGTAATCGGAGCGAGCAGAACTGATTCAGGAGTTCATGCACTTGGAAATATTGCTGTGTTTGATACGGAATCTAGGATTCCAGCAGAAAAAATGTGTTTTGCCTTAAATCAAAGATTGCCAGCCGATGTAGTAATACAGTCTTCTTGTGAAGTTTTGCCTACTTGGCATCCAAGAAAATGTAATACGATTAAAACATATGAATACCGTATTTTAAATCGCAGAGTTCCAGATCCAACGGTACGATTAAATTCTTATTTCTTTTATATGCCGCTGGATTTAGAAAAGATGCAGGAAGCAGCCGCATATTTGGTTGGAGAACATGATTTTAAAAGTTTTTGTTCTGTTCGTACTCAAGCAGAAGATACAGTACGTACGATTACAGATTTAACACTGAAAAAAGAAGGCGATATGATTACGCTTCGAATTAGCGGAAATGGGTTCCTCTATAATATGGTTCGAATCATTGTTGGCACATTATTGAAGGTGGGTACTGGATATTATCCTCCAGCGCATGTAGAGGAGATTTTGGATGCCAGAAACCGCAGCCAGGCAGGACCAAAAGCACCTGCACATGGGTTGACATTGGTCTCCATTATAGAAGAGGAGGAATTAAAAAAGGAAGTTCATATAGAAAATAAATATATGGATTATATCGTCGTCCAAAGAGAAATTATGTCAAAGCAGAAGGCATATATTATAATTAACCGCTGTGTGGAAGAAGACTTTAACCGTACCATTGTACGATTGGCAAAGCAGGCTACACGTAACGGAGCAAAAACCGTTCATATTTGCGATCGACAACAACGTCTTTATGAAGGATACCAGGCTGATTATTTTACATTTGAGTTTGATACTGCTTTCTATAAAATGGTGCTAAAAAAAACATTTGCCTGGTCCAAAAAAGAAGTACTTCCAATTCAATGGATGGATTTAAGTTTCAACAATAGTCAGGATTTTCTTCAGATACAGCAAGAAGCGTTTGCGGATGTTCCAAATGGAATGAGCTATAGTGAAAAAGAAGTAAAAGAAATTATGGAAAATCCAATGGCAAAAGCAGGCTTAATCAGTGATTCCAATGGGAGTCTAATTGGGGTGGCAGAATGGGAAATAAAAGATAATGAATTTCGTATTGCTATGATTGGAATTTTACCAAAGGTACAGGGAAAAGGATATGGAAAATCCATTCTTTGTTATATTGTAGAAAAAGCACAGAATTATGAAAAACCAATTTCTTTGCTCGTTGCATCCAAAAATGATAGAGCGTGTATGCTTTATGAAATGGCAGGATTTGTCTCAACTGAAAAAGTATCTGATTGGTATGTAACGGAAGATAAAATGAGAAAGCATAGAACATAGTTAAAAGAGTCTCTCAAGAAGGGACTCTTATTTTTGTTTATATAATTAGAAAACACTATATTAAATGAAAGTATTAAAATAATGATCCGATAGGATAAAAAATATTAGGAAAAACTCTAAAGTTTTCTTTTCCTGTTTATATTGATTAAGAAAAATTAGAATCAGTTTCTGACTTACTGTAATAAAATTGCGTAGAACTAGGTAATGGATAATTTAGTTCATAGTTTCTAACAAGTTCTATAAAATTATTTAATATACCATTGATTCTTTTGTCTTTATGATAAGTAATATAAAATTTCCGATGAAAGTCTAAGTTTTCAATTTGGATGGAATAGATATCTCCGTTCTCTAAATCTCGTGTTATCATTCGTCTTGGCAAGACGGATATTCCTAATCCTTTTTTTACTGCATTTACTAAGGCAGTTGTGCTCATTCCTTCCCATACAGGTTTTATGCAAAAATCGTATTTCTTAATAATATGCTCAAAAGAGTCACGTGTACCACTTCCAATTTCACGTAATAAAAAACGCTGTTTTTTAAAATCGTCTACAGACATAATTTGTCCTGGATAAAATGGTTTTTTTGCAGGTGTAATAACAGCCATACTATCATCCATATATTCTTCTGCTATCATATTAGTGTCTTGAATATTGCTTTCCACTAATGCTAAATCAATTTCATTAGTAATTATCTTTTCCTTTAGAACATTAGTTGGAGCAATAATTACACGAATATCTATATTTGGAGTAAGATTAGAAAAAGTTTCTACATAAGAGGGCATAAACTGAGAGCCAATGGTAATACTGGCTCCTATCTTTAAAATACCAGCATTATCCCAGTTATGAAATCTTTTTTCCATGTCATCAAATAATCTGGCAATTCTTAATGCATAATTTCTAAACTCGTTTCCAGCTTCTGTTAAATATAGGCGTTTTCCAAGTCGATCAAATAATAAAATTCCATAATACTTTTCAATTTCTTGGATTGCCATAGTGACCGCAGGCTGTGTCATAAATAATAATCGAGCGGTTTTTGTAATATTATTGTTGCATTCACAAACTTTTAAAAATATGTTGATATGCTTTCTTGTCATAATTTCCCCCTACTTTTCTATGTGAAATGATAATAAAAAGATTTAGTTCTATTATATAAAAAAATATATAATTTTTATAAAATAATATAATTTTACTTATATATTATCAGAGATTATACTAATTGTAAAGAAAAGGAGGAGATGATATGATGGTTTCTTATCAAATTTTTTCAGGAAAACTGTTTCAAGAACAGGGAGAGACTCTTTCGGAAAAACTTGTCTGGATTAAATCACCTTCATTTAAGATGCAGAAAACAATTTTGAATGCAGATGGAAATCCAATATTGCTTTCCAATGTTGTTTTAGATGAATCCAAAAATAAGGTTTATGTTTTAACGGATATGCAGCAGCGTCCGATTATTCGAGGGACTCCACAATATGCCCATAACAGTGATCCCAAAATACATGGGTGGCCAATTTCTCATGCACCTCGATACGATCATGTGTGCTTTGAGTATCAAAAATCAAAATATCAGTTACAAATGAGAAATGCACAAAATTTTATTGTAAAAGACGGGGATGGAAATACCGTTATGGAGATTATTCATAATGGATATGCAGGAGGATGGAGTGTTGACAGTAATGAAAAATTCTCGCCAGCAATTATTTTGGGAATTTTTATATTTACTAGATACCTAGATAAAGAGAATGAACTTTATATTATATAAGAGGAAGAGAGCAGATGAATGTAAAAAAATTATGGAGAATTTTCTTATCTACATTATATCTTAGTACATTTACATTTGGAGGTGGATATGTTATTGTTACACTTCTGAAAAATAAATTTGTGGATAAGCTTCATTGGATTGATGAAGAAGAAATGCTAGATTTAGTGGCAATTGCACAATCTTCACCAGGGGCCATTGCTGTAAATGGAGCGATTGTAGTTGGATATAAACTTGCAGGTATTATGGGTGTCATCGTTGCAATTCTAGGAGCAATCATTCCACCTTTTTGTATTATAACAATTATTTCTTTCTTTTATATAGCATTTAAAAACAATATGATGATACAATCATTATTGTCTGGAATGACGGCTGGAGTAGGAGCAGTGATTGTTTCTGTTGTATATGATATGGGAAGAGGAATTATAAAGTCAAAGGATTGGATTTTTATATTAATTATGTTTGTTTCTTTTGTTGCAAACTATATTTTCAATATTAATGTAGTCTATATTATTTTAATCGTTGCTGTAATTGGAGCAATTCGAACGATTTATCGTATACATGGAAAGGCGAAAAAAATATGATTTATATTGAATTATTCTTAGCATTTCTGCAAATTGGAGCATTTAGTTTTGGTGGAGGCTATGCCGCCATGCCATTGATACAGGCACAAGTAATTGATAAATATGGCTGGCTTACGATCTCAGATTTTACAGATTTAATTACGATTTCTCAAATGACACCTGGTCCAATTGCAATTAATTCGGCTACATTTGTGGGGAATCAAATTGCAGGAATTCCAGGGGCCATTGTAGCAACATTTGGATGTATTTTACCATCCTGTATTTTTGTTACTGCTTTGGCATGGCTCTATTCCAAATATAAGAATTTAATTATGCTGCAAGGAATATTAGAATCACTGCGTCCTGCTGTTGTTGCAATGATTGCATCGGCGGGAGTTTCCATATTATTGCCAGCATTCTTTTTAAACAGTCAAATTCAACTAACAAGTTTTCAAATACGTCCTGTTCTTTATTTTTTAGGAGCCTTAATTCTTTTGAAAAAGTGGAAACTAAATCCGATTCTCGTAATGGTTTTATGTGGTTTGATAGAAGTATTGTGGACTTCCTTTTGTCAATGAAAGATTTGATCTTTGCTTGATTCGAAAATAAAAATAGTCTATACTAAAATATAAAAGAAAAGTAGAATGCTTTATTATTAAATTTAATGATGAGAAAGGATAAGAGCAGTAAAGAAGCCGTATGACAACATCAGATTTAAAGAAAAAATTAAGAGAGATCAATAAAAAAAGCTATGGCATGTATAAAACGTTGGCAGGAGTTTACGAATTTGGAACTTATCAGCTTTGTATCGATCATGTACAAGGAGATCCGTTTGCATCTCCTTCCAGGGTTCGACTCTGTATTCCAGAAAAAACACATGGTTTTTCTAAAACTTATTATGATAAATATTGGAAGAAAGTGGCATTGGAAGATTATATTTTGCGGCAACTGAATCGAGCAATCAAACGCTGGGAAGATCGGGCAATGGGTTCAGGAAAAAGCGGAGCGATTACAACTTGTCGTACTGGGCAAGTCATGTTGGAACGAATTGCAGTTTTGTTAGAACGCCAAACTCTGGTAGTAAGATTGGAAATTGGATTCCCAGCTAGAGGACGTACAATTTTGTCCGAAGAGTTGGAAAAGATTTTATTTGAGATCTTGCCAAAGATTGTAGAGCAGTCGTTATTGTTCCGAAGTATGAATAAAAGAGAACTCGAACATTGGATTCAAGTTTCGGAAAATCAGGAATATATCCGTAGTCAATTAGAACAAAACCATTTGGTTGCTTTTTTGGCAAATGGTGCAATCCTTCCAAGAGAAAGTGGGGTTTCCGAGCGTCCAATGAAAGGTGCAGTTTTGTTCCGATCACCTGAGACAATGGAAGTGACAATGAATGTCCCATATGGAGAACCAATCAAAGGAATGGGAATTCGAGAAGGCATTACCGTCATTGCAGGCGGAGGTTATCATGGAAAATCCACTCTTTTAAAAGCTTTAGAAGCGGGCGTGTATAACCATATTCCAGGGGATGGAAGAGAGTATGTTCTGACAAGAGCATCGGCATGGAAAGTGCGGGCAGAAGATGGGCGCTATATCGGAAACTGTAATATTTCTCCATTTATTCAAAATTTGCCAAAGCAACAAAATACAGATCACTTTACAACGTTGAATGCATCGGGAAGTACCTCACAGGCAGCTAATGTAATAGAAGGAATAGAAAGTGGAACGGATCTGTTTTTAATTGATGAAGATACAACTGCAACGAATTTTATGATTCGAGATCAATGGATGAGTCGTCTTGTCTCAGATGAAAAGGAAACAATTACGCCTTTTATTCGTAAAATCCGTAGTCTTTATGAGGAACAGAACATATCGACTGTAATTGTAGTGGGAAGTTCAGGAGACTATTTGGCAGCAGCCAATTGTGTAATTCAAATGGAACAGTACTATGCTTATGATGTGACAAAAAAAGCAAAAGAGATTATGAGAGACTATCAAGCAGCAGCTAATCTATCATTTCCAAAGCTGCAATTTGATCAGCCATTTTCAGGTTCCATTCCAGTCGATAAATATCACGATTATAAAATAAAAACAAATGGAACCGATACAGTTATATTGAATCGGGAAAGTATTGATTTACGGTATTTGGAGCAACTGATTGATCCAGGTCAAGTAATTGCTTTAGGGGCAATTTTACGCTATGCATTAAAAAACAGTATCAATGGTACAAAGACAAAACAGCAGATTATAAATGAAATTGCAGAAAAAATAGAGAAAGAAGGGTTAATTTCTATAATTCCAAAAGGATATCCATCTGGCCATCCTGTTCTTCCAAGAGTGCAAGAAATTTATGGCTGTTTCAATCGTTGGCGCCGTGAGTAAGAAAGAAAAACGATAACTCCAGAGTAATGAAGCTGCTTGAAATTTATATGGTTCATTTTTGAAAAATCTATTGACACACCTCGGTCAGTGTATTATAATATAAGGGCTGTGGTTATCCACGGGTTTATTTGTGTTGAGAAGAATGTATATCCAATAGCCCCGGAGTACATTTGTATCATAAAATAAATAATAAAATTTTTTATTGATTAATTTATGAAGCAGAGTATTCTGCGCTTGGACTGAGAACAGTCAGAGAATAGGAAATATCATTTTAATAGGAGGTTAACCAATGAAGAGTTACATGGCAAGTCCTGCAACAATTGAAAAGAAATGGTATGTAGTTGACGCTACAGGATATACATTAGGTCGTTTAGCATCTGAAATTGCTAAAGTTTTAAGAGGTAAGAATAAGCCAACATTTACTCCACACATCGATACTGGTGACTACGTAATCGTTGTAAATGCAGACAAGATTAAAGTAACAGGTAAGAAATTAGAACAGAAGTTATATTATAGACACTCCGATTATGTAGGAGGATTTAAGTCCACTACATTAAAGGAAATGTTAAATAAGAAGCCAGAAATGGTAATCGAATTAGCGGTTAAGGGTATGCTTCCAAAGGGACCTTTAGGAAGACAGATGTTAAAGAAGTTAAGCGTATATGCTGGACCAGAACATCCACATGCAGCTCAAAAGCCAGAAACATTAACATTTTAATCGAAGTGGAAGGAGGAAATCACAGTGGCTAAAACAAAGTTTTACGGAACAGGTAGAAGAAAAAGCAGTATTGCAAGAGTATATATTATGCCAGGAACAGGCAACATCACAATTAACAAGAGAGATATCGACAACTATTTCGGTCTTGAAACATTAAAGATGGTTGTTCGTCAGCCATTGGTAGCAACAGAAACAGCTGATAAGTTTGATGTATTAGTAAACGTTCATGGCGGTGGTACAACAGGACAGGCTGGTGCAATCAGACATGGTATTTCCAGAGCTTTATTACAGGCAGACGCTGATTACCGTCCTGTATTAAAGAAAGCTGGATTCTTAACAAGAGATCCAAGAATGAAAGAAAGAAAGAAGTACGGCCTCAAGGCTGCCCGTCGCGCTCCGC
>DVHN01000193.1 GCA_018712075.1 Candidatus Fimimorpha faecalis | reverse complement strand
GTGGTATAGCATTTGATGCTTCTCTTGTTATTGTAAAATTAGGTACTCCACTTCTCAACTCCTTTCCACGTACAACGCAGCTTATGCAAGGCGTAAACTACTGTATACAAAAATCTCTAGATTTACAAATGCCCCTTGTTTTAAACCTTAGTTTTGGTAATAACTATGGTTCTCATGACGGCACGGCATTACTCGAATCTTACTTAAATCAAGTCGCCAATATCGGAAAAACCACGATTTGTATTGGAAGTGGAAATGAGGCTTCTGCTGCGTTACATGCTTCTGGTATTCTTACAAATGGAAAAGAAGAAAACATTATGCTTTCCGTAGGTCCATATGAACCGAATTTGAATATTCAAATCTGGAAATCTTATGTTGATCAATTCGATATTTCGCTGCGTTCCCCATCTGGCACAATGGTTGGTCCGTTTCAGCAAATTCTTGGAACGCAACGATTTCGTATTGGGCAGACTTCACTATTTCTCTACTATGGAGAACCCAATCCATACAGTCAGGCACAGGAAATTTACTTAGAATTTTTACCAATTAATGATTATATTGATTCTGGAATTTGGTATATCAATCTTCTTCCAAGAAACATTGTCACAACTACTACGAATTATCATTTATGGCTTCCAGGCGGTGGTGTTTTAAACGGAAGTACTCGATTTTTACAGCCTACTCCCGATACGACTCTAACAACCCCTTCCACTGCTTCCGTTCCCATTACTGTTGGCGCCTATAACTCTCTGCTTGGTACCTATGCAGATTTTTCTGGAAGGGGATATACCCGTACAAATCAAATCAAACCTGACTTAGTTGCCCCTGGTGTCAATATTACTGCTCCAGTAGCTCCCGATGGATACGGCAGTTTCAGCGGAACTTCTTTCGCAACTCCGATTGTAAGCGGCAGTGCGGCACTTATGATGGAATGGGGTATTATAAATGGAAACGATCCTTTTTTATATGGAGAGAAGTTAAAATCCTATCTGCTGCGTGGAGCGTTACCTCTGGCAGGAGAAACGGTTTATCCTAGTCCACGCCTTGGATATGGAAAGCTCTGCCTAGAAAACAGCTTTCCGAATCAATGATTAATTGCATTTAATGCTGTTTTCATCAATTCTTTCACCTCGTCTACTGGAAGCTGCATCTTTTCTGCCACCTCTTCTACTGTTGCCTCTCTACCAAGTTCCTGTGCAAGTCGGCTTGTCACTTCATTCATTACATTAATATAGGCTGCCATTTTCTGCCCAATCGACGCTTCTCCTTTTTGTTCCTCAATTGCAGCTTCCATTGCTTGAATAATTCTCTCCTGAATAAATGGAAGGAATCCTCCTCCTTCGTATTCATATACTGCCATTGTCAACGCCATATTGCCTTCCTGTACCAAATCCGGAAATGGCAGACCACTCTCTACATAATTCTCTGCCATTTGAATTACTCGCTCTAAATTTCCTTCAATTAAACGGTTTCGTACAGACGCATCTCCCATTGCCAATGCCTCTGCCAATTCTTCTATTTCATCCAATTCACAAGGTGTAATTCCCTCTAGTTCTTTTTTGTACATTTGATAAAACTTATTTTGTTCACTCATCTTCCTATCTTCCTTTCTTATCCTACAATTTTATTCCAAAAATACTGCAACTTCCATTCGATCTCATTTAGGCGTGTTACTTGATAATCCGACCATTCTACTGGAAATTGTTCGGTATATTCTGTTTTTAATAAGCGATCCTCTAGCAATACAATCACCCCATAATCATTTTCCGTACGAATTAATCTTCCAGCTGCCTGAAGAACTTTATTCATACCTGGATAACGATAGGCATAGGCGAAACCATCCATTTCTTTTTCTGCATAAAACTTTTTCAAGATCTCACGCTC
Source organism: Candidatus Fimimorpha faecalis (assembly GCA_018712075.1). Lineage (GTDB taxonomy): Bacteria > Bacillota > Clostridia > Lachnospirales > Lachnospiraceae > Fimimorpha > Fimimorpha faecalis. The sequence continues at coordinate 50,898 of DVHN01000193.1, read as the reverse complement.
GGAACAAATTTGAGGTAAACCTGTTCCAACGAAAACTACTCCAATCAATCGTTCCCCTTTTAAGTCAATTCCTTCTGAAAAAATACCTCCACTCACACAAAATCCCACAAAGCTTTCGCCATGTTCATCGGAAAATTGTTCCAGAAATTGTTCTCTCTCCCTTTCTGTCATTCCATTTTTTTGCACTTGATATTCATAATTTAGATTTTGTTTCTCTATCATTGCAAGTACATCCATCATATAGCCATAGGAAGGAAAAAACACAAGATAATTTCCCCGTTTTGCCCTCACTATTTTTTCAATATAAGCCACTATTTTTTCAAACTCAGAAGGAACTCTCCTTGTATAACGACTGCTCACATCACTTCCAATTAAAAGCAGACGTTTTTTTGTATCAAATGGCGAATGGGCATAGATTGCATAATCATTTTGTTCCCCGCTCAACAACTCTTTATAATAACGAATCGGCAGCATCGTCGCAGAAAAAAAGATGGCAGCGATGCCTTGCTCCAAACAACCTCGAATTGCATTGGCAGGATTGACACAAAATAACTTTAAAAGAAATCTTCCATCTTCCAAATGCTGTGTATAAACACGATAATTCTCATCCATTCGATCATAAATCATTAAAAAGTTACGAAGCGAAAAGAAAAACTCACGGTCTTCTTTTGTCCATTTATATTCTGGATGAGCTTCTTCCCATTTTTGTAATTCTCCGAATAAAGCCTCCACTGCATTCACAGCCGCCCCAATTCCCTCTCCTTCTGTAAGTTCTTTCCATGTATCACATTCCCGTTTCAGTTGAAGCATAATCCGATTACAACGATCTATTTTCTTCGTTATAACCAATGCTGTTTTCATTCGTTTTTTTGCCTCTAGAAAATCTTCTTTTATTAATGCTGCACTGTACATTTCTCTTGCACGTTCCACAAGATTATGCGCTTCATCCATTAAAAAAATATAGTCTCCTGTATTATTATCTGCAAAGTAGCGTTGTAATCGGATATTTGGATCTAGCACATAGTTGTAATCGCAAATAATTGCATCCATCCAATTACTGACATCCAGACAAAGTTCAAATGGACAGACTTGGTATTTTTCTGCATAAGAAAGAATGACTTCTCGAGAAGCTTTTTCTTCGTTTGTAATCAAATCCAATACTGCCTGATTCACTCGGTCAAAATGTCCCTTTGCTCTTGGACAACTGATTGGATTACAATCCATTTCATCCAAAATACAGAGTTTTTCTTTAGCTGTAATCGTAACACTGGACAACTTCATCCCCTGTTTCCGCATAATTTCAAAACTTTCTTCTGCACCAGTTCTCGTAATCGTCTTTGCCGTCAAGTAAAAAATCTTATCTCCATATCCTTCCCCAATAGCTTTGACCGCAGGAAAAGTAACCGAAATCGTTTTTCCTATTCCAGTCGGAGCTTGAATAAACAAACGAGTTTCTCTCAAAATGGCTCGATAGACAGACACTACAATATCTCTCTGCCCTTTTCGATATGGAAAGGGAAATTCCACTCCCCGAATCGATTGTTTTCTTTCCAAACGATGCCAATACAGATACTTTGCCCATTTTCCATATTCTTGTATATAGAAAAAAAACTGCGATTTTATTTGATCTGCCGTATTGTATTCTCGAAATCTCTGAATTTCTTCGGTATCCAGGTTACAATAAGTCATTTGAATCCAAATACCATCCATCTCTTTTTTTTGCATATACATATAGGCGTAGCAAACTGCCTGTGCTCGATGAACTGGAATTGGCTCTTGCATTTTCATAACATCTTGATACATTCCTTTTATTTCATCAATAATGATCGCTTCTCCTTCTTTCAGAATTCCATCTGCCCGTCCCTCCAATATCAATTCAATTTCATCGAGTGGAACCATAACCTTTAATGCCACTTCTGCTTCATAATTGTCGCCCATTTGTTTTTGAATTTTCCGATGTATCCGACCTCCCGCAAGCATCGCCTCTCGGTCCGCTGAACTGCTTCTTCGATTATCCAAGTCTCCCGATCGCATAATAAATTCTACTAAGTTACGAACCGATAGACGAACCCGATGATCCATCAATTGCTGCATAATTCTCCCTTCTTTCACAAAGTAGGAAAGCATTTATTCTTCCATTGTTTTTTTATTTCATTTGTGTTACACTTTTTATAGTTTCGCAGAATTAATTTTAAAGGAAAGCGTTCACTTCGTGCTGCACACACTTGATACAAAGAGAATGTCGATACCTATTCTGCAAATTTTATATTAATTTTGGAGGAAACCAATGAGTAAAGAATGTAATAACCAATCTTGTACAAAAGAATCTTGTGAGGGCTGTTCTCACAGACAGACCGACTTTTCTGTTGCTGCCAATGCAGGCAGCCATATTAAAAAAGTAATCGGCGTTGTAAGCGGAAAAGGAGGTGTTGGTAAATCTCTTGTTACCTCATTAATGGCATGTTCTATGAGAGAAAAAGGATATAAAACTGCTATTTTAGACGCAGATGTTACAGGACCATCCATTCCAAAGATGTTTGGAGTTCATGATAAGGCAACACAGGCACCAAATAACACAATCCAGCCATTATATTCAGCAAAAGGCACTGCAATGATGTCTGTAAATTTATTACTGGAAGAAGAAACCGATCCTGTTATCTGGAGAGGACCAATTATTGCCAACGTTGTCAAACAATTTTGGTCCGATGTCTGCTGGGGTGATGTTGATTATATGTTTGTAGATATGCCTCCTGGAACTGGAGATGTTCCGCTTACCGTATTCCAATCTTTGCCTTTGGATGGAATTATTATCGTTACCACTCCTCAGGATCTTGTTTCCATGATCGTTTCCAAGGCAGTTCATATGGCAGATGCGATGAACGTTCCAATTCTTGGTATTGTAGAAAATATGTCTTATTTTGTATGTCCAAATTGTGGCGAAAAACATTTTATTTTTGGAAACAGCGATATTCATACTGTTGCAGCCAACTTTGCAATTCCTGTTGCAACTGCATTGCCAATTGATCCAAATCTTGCACGATTATGCGATTCAGGTAAGATTGAAGACTGGAAATTAGAAGGTCTTAACAATTTAACTGCCTTATTGGAATCCATTTAACTTGACAACACAATAAACCAGCAGTATGATAAGAAGGAACAATTCTTCGGGGCAGGGTGTAATTCCCTACCGACGGTACAGTCCGTGACCCGCTTTGCGGTGGATTTGGTGAAATTCCAAAACCGACAGTGAACGCAGCATAGCTGCAAAGTCTGGATGAGAGAAGAAATTGTATTATTTGCGTACACGATAACTGCCCCGAATGTATTTTGCATTTGGAGCAGTTTTTTTATTAAGGAGTGATTTTTATGGAACATTTAAAACTAATTTTAACTCAGGCACAACAAAATCTTTTCTTCTTGCTTATGGTAGCAGGTATTTCTTTGGTTATTTACTGCGTCTCTTATGGCGCCCAAGTTCTTATCGATCATCAATCCCATATGATAAAATGCAATACATTTGGAACAACTACTTCCACTCGCCGTATAGCAGCAATTGGTATGTTTTCTGCAATTTCCGTGATTTTAATGTATTTTGAATTCCCATTGCCCTTTTTAGCACCTGGATTTTATAAACTCGATTTCAGCGAGATTCCAGTATTAATTTGCGGCTTTGCATTTGGACCAGCAGCCGGAGTGATTGTTGAATTATTAAAAGTCATTTTACATATTCTTTTAAAAGGAACTTCCACTGCCTTTGTCGGAGATTTTGCCAATTTTGCAGTTGGATGTAGCTTCATCGTACCTGCTACGATTGTTTATTATTGGAAAAAGACAAAAAAACATGCCATTTTGGGTTGTATCCTCGGTACATTAACAATCACTATCTTTGGCACAATTTTTAATGCACTTTACCTTCTTCCACAATTTTCCAAACTTTTTGGTCTTCCACTCGACCAGATCATCGCACAGGGTTCTGCTATTTTCCACGGAGTTACAAATCTGACCACTTTTGTAATATTCTGTGTCGCACCATTGAATTTATTAAAAGGCTTGCTTGTTTCCATCGCCGTAATGATTATTTATAAGCCAATCAGTCGCATCCTGCATCAAAAAATGTAAAAATCCTGCCTCCAAATATTGGTACTACTTCCAATATTTGGAGGTTTTTTTAGTCTATCTTATACTGGTGTTTCAACCATATCGTAAGGAGTTACCTGGTAGACATAATAATTCAGCCAGTTTGTATAAAGTGTATTGGCATGAGCTCTCCACGTTAAGATTGGAGTCATTTCTGGATCATCATTTTCATAATAATGTTCTGGAGGCGCAATGGAAATTCCTTTTGCAATATCTCTCCGATATTCTGCATCCAAAGACATACGATCATACTCTGGATGACCAAATAAAAATACATGCCTTTCATCCAAACTTTTTATCAAATAAACCCCTGCTTCTTCTGATTCTGCCAACAGCTGTAATTCTGGGTGGTTGACTATCTCTGCTCTACGCACCCCGCTGTAACGAGAATGCGGAGCAGTAAATATATCATCAAACCCTCTTACGAGTGACTCACAGCGATCCAAAACACGATGCGTATAAACACCAGAAAGTTTCTTTTCTAATTGAATTTTTTGAATTCCAAAATGATAATAAATTCCAGCCAACGCTCCCCAACAGACATAAAGTGTAGAAGTCACATGCGTTTTCGTCCACTCCATAATCATTTCAATCTCTGGCCAATACTGAACTTCCTCAAACTCCATATGTTCCACTGGGGCCCCAGTAATAATCATACCATCAAAGTTTCTTTTGCAAATCTGATCATAAGTTGTATAAAAGCGATTAATATGACTCGATGATGTATGCTTAGATTCATGGGTCGATAACGTTAAATACGTAATATTAATCTGTAATGGCGTATTCGACAATGCACGCAGCAATTGTGTCTCATAATCTGGTTTAATTGGCATTAAATTTAAAATAACAATCTCCAATGGACGAATCCTCTGTGTTTCTGCACGGTTTTCTCCCATCATAAAAATATTTTCTGATTCTAGGGCAGCTCGTGCTGGTAAATCGTTTTCCACTCTAATTGGCATATTCTCTCCCCTTTCTTAATTCGCTATTTAGTAATCTTTAAAAACTCTTCCTCTGAAAGAATTGGAATATTGAGTTCTCTTGCCTTTTTATTTTTAGAAGAATTACTCGTTACGTCATTGTTAATCAAATAATTCGTTTTTGTACTCACAGCAGAAGTTACCTTTCCTCCCCGCTGTTCAATATACGCTTTCAATTCATTTCGATTTGCAAACTGCTTTACCGCCCCCGTAATGACAAATACTTTTCCATCCAAACTTAACTCAGTATCCACATGTTCGATTTCAATTTCCAATTCTGCCAATAAATGATCCACGACTTCATTCTGTTTTGAATTGGCAAAATAGTCCTTCCATCCCTTTGCCAATACCGTCCCAATTCCATCTACTTCCGTCAATTCCTCAATCGACGCAGCTCTCATTTTCTCAAAATCGAATCCAAACGCCTTGCTTAACATTTTGGCATTTGCGACTCCAATTCCAGGAATACCAAGTGCATAAATTACTCTTGGAAGCGTTGTTTTTCGAGCTTTTTCAATCGATTCGATCATATTTTCATACGATTTTTGTCCAAATCCTTCCATCTCTATAATGGATTCTTTCCACGTTTCTAAGTGAAAAATATCTGCATATTCCTTGATAAATCCTCGGTCAATTAACTTCTCCATTGTAGCAGAAGAAAGCCCATCAATATTCATGGCATCTCTGCTGACAAATAATTCAAATGCTTTTATTTTTTTTGCCTGACAGTTCGGATTGACACAGTATAAACTTTTCACGTCGATATTTTTGCGGATTTCCGTTTCCCCTCCACATACTGGACAGGCATCTGGAATTCTAACGGTTCCACTTCTCGTCAAATTTTCTGCAATTTGAGGAATAATCATATTGGACTTAAATACGGTAATTCGATCTCCTTCTCCAAGCTCTAATTCTTCCATAATGGAAAGATTATGCACGCTTGCACGCTTCACGGTTGTACCCTCTAATTCCACTGGATCAAACACAGCGACTGGATTAATTAAACCAGTACGAGAAGCGCTCCATTCAATATAACGCAGCGTTGTTTCTGCCAACTCATCTTTCCATTTAAATGCCATCGCATTTCTTGGAAATTTGGCAGTGGCTCCGAGCGATTCTCCATATGCAATATCATCCATTAATAACACCAATCCATCGGATGGGATATCGTTTTCCTCTATTTTTTGTGAAAATTGTTCCACTGCATCGGGCAGAGAATCTTTCGTTACTTTTACATGTTCCACTACATCAAATCCTTGTTTTTCCAGCCATTCAAACTGTTCCAAACACGAATTATGAAAAGACTCTCCCTCTGCAACAATTAAAGCAAATGCAAAAAACTGTACATTTCTTTTTGCTGTCACTTCACTATTTAATTGGCGCACGGAACCAGAACAGAGATTTCTTGGATTTTTATATCTGGCATCTACATCAGCAATTGTTTCATTTAATTTCTTAAAATCAGAATAGCGAATCACCGCTTCCCCACGAATTACGAGCCTTCCTGAAAATGCAATTTTCAATGGAAGATTAACAAATACTTTTGCATTATTTGTAATAACTTCTCCGACTTCTCCATTTCCTCTTGTTACTGCTTTTTGTAATTCTCCGTTTTCATAGGTAAGAACGACTGTGAGCCCATCCATTTTCCAAGAAAGAATGCCAATCTGATCTCCTAAAAATGTTTGAAGCTGTGTTACTTCTTTCGTCTTATCCAAAGAAAGCATTCTACTTTCATGAACTTCTTTTGGAAGCTCACTTACAATTTCATAACCTACTTTCATTGTTGGACTTCCAGCCAGTACTGTTTTCGTTTCATTTTCCAGCTTTACTAATTCATCATAATAGGCGTCGTATTCCCGATTGTCCATAATCTCACGGTTTTCCTGATAATAAGCTCTTGCCGCTGGCTCTAATATCTGGATTAACTCTTTCATACGAACTTTTGGATCTTTCATCTCTTTTTTATCATCCTTTCTCTGTCCGATTACATAATTGCTCCAATTCCATTCGCTCTTTCTCCGTCACATTCCGAAAATGCCCAAGCGGAATGTTTCCAAGACGAATATTCATAATGCGAATCCGCTTCAAATTCTCAACTCGATATCCACATACCTCACACATACGCCGAATTTGACGATTTAAGCCCTGTGTCAATATAATATGAAATTCCCGATTTCCTGTTTTTTTACAAACACATGGTTTTGTTACTGTATTTAAAATTTCTACACCATTTCTCATCTGATCTAAAAACTTTTCTGTCACTTGTTTATTTACTGTAACGACATATTCCTTTTCATGATTATTACGACTTCTGGAAATCTTATTTACAATTTCTCCATCATTCGTCATAAGAATTAATCCTTCTGAATCTTTATCCAACCTTCCAATTGGATAAATTCTAGTTGGATACTGTACCATATCTACAATATTTTGTTCTCCCTTAAAACGAGCGGTTGTACATACAACTCCCTTCGGTTTATTCACAGCTAAAAGGACTTGCTTCTTTTTCTGAGGTTTGATGAGTTTTCCATCTACCACAATTTCATCGGACTCGCAAACACTCATTCCAACAAAAGCAGCTGCTCCATTTACTGTAATTCTTCCTGCTTCTGCCAGTCGGTCCGCTTCTCTGCGAGAACAAATACCACACTCGCTTAAATATTTATTCAAACGAATTTTCTCCATAAATTTTACCAAGCCTTTCCCTATTATTGAATTAACATTGCATCTCCAAATGAGAAGAAGCGATACCGTTCTTTTACTGCTTCCTCATAAGCTGCCAAAATATGTTCTCTTCCTGCCAATGCCGATACAAGCATTACTAATGTTGACTGTGGTAAATGAAAATTCGTAATTAATGCATCAATGATTTTAAAAGAATATCCTGGATAAATAAAAATATCCGTCCAACCGCTCGTCGCTTTTAATTTTCCATTTTCATCCGCAGCAGATTCCAATGTACGACAACTCGTTGTTCCAACACTAATAATTCTGCCTCCAGCAGCTTTTGCATCATTAATTTTTTTCGCCTCGGACTCTTCAATCATAAAGAATTCCGAATGCATATGATGTTCCAATACATTTTCTACTTTTACTGGACGGAATGTTCCAAGTCCTACATGCAGTGTAACACTTGCAACGGTTACTCCCTTGGCTTGAATCTCTTTTAGCAGTTCCTTTGTAAAATGGAGTCCAGCCGTCGGAGCAGCAGCTGATCCATCGTACTTTGCATAAACAGTCTGGTAACGGTTTTTATCTTTCAACTGATGAGTAATATAAGGAGGCAATGGCATTTGCCCCAATTCATCCAATACTTCTTCAAAAATTCCCTCATAGGAAAATTGAATGAGGCGGTTTCCTTCCTCTACAATATCCACTACTGTACCAATCAGTTTTCCTTCTCCAAAGCTAATTTTTGTTCCTATCTTTGCTTTTTTGCCTGGTTTTACTAATACTTCCCAAATATTGTTTTCTTTTCGCTTCAATAAAAGTACTTCAATTTTCGCATCCGTACCTACCTTTGCTCCATATAAACGAGCTGGAATTACTTTTGTATTATTAATCACAAGACAATCCCCTGGATTTAATTCCTCTATAATATTTTTAAAAATACTATGTCGAATTTCCCCTGTTTTTTTATCTAAAATCATAAGCCGAGAACTGGAGCGGTCTTCCAATGGATCTTGTGCAATCAGTTCTTCTGGCAAATAATAATCAAAATCTTTTACATTCATAATTAATACTCCTTTATTGCCCTTCTAATCGTACCACCCCCGACAATATAGTCTTCTTCATAAAAAACGACTGCCTGTCCTGGTGTAATTGCCCTCTGTTGTTCATCAAAGATTACGGTTATCTCATCTTCACCTGTACGTTTTAATGTACACGAAGCTCCTTTATGAGAATAACGAATTTTAGCATAGGCTCTCTTTTCTTCTTTTAAATCTGCAATCGACATAAAATTGATTTGATTGCATACCAATGCCGATGCAAACACATCTTCGTTTTCTCCAATTACTACTTCATTTGTCTCTGGACGGATTTCCGTTACAAAAACAGGATGTCCCAAAGCCAAATTTAATCCTTTTCTCTGTCCAACCGTATAATGTGTAATTCCTCTGTGAGTTCCAATTACTTCTCCATCCACACGGACAAAGTTTCCAGGAGGAGGTACTGCCACTCCCGCTTCCTCTTCAATAAAACGTGCATAATCTTTATCTGGAATAAAACAGATTTCCTGACTATCCCGCTTTGCTGCCACACGCAGGTCAATTTGCTGTGCAATTGCTCGAATCTCATCTTTCGTATAATCTCCTACTGGCATTAATGTATGTGCGAGCTGTTCCTGTGTCAAATTATAAAGTGCATAAGTCTGGTCCTTCTTATCGGTCACCGATTTTTGAATCGTATAACGTCCATTTGGAAGTTGTATTACTTTTGCATAATGTCCTGTTGCAATATAGTCGGCTCCAATACTTAAACTTCTTTGCAACAATGCTTCCCATTTTACATAACGGTTGCAGGCAATACATGGATTGGGCGTTCTGCCCTGTAAGTATTCCGCTACAAAATAATCTATGACATCTTTTTTAAATTCCTTTTTAAAATTCATAACATAATAGGGAATCTCCAGTGCTGCCGCAACTCGTCTTGCATCGTCCACTGCACTCAATCCGCAGCATCCGCCTTCCCTTCCCACATCAAGCGGATTTTCATCCTGCCAAATTTGCATCGTAACTCCTATTACATCATATCCTTGTTCTTTTAAAAGCCAGGCAGCCACAGAAGAATCTACGCCTCCTGACATTCCAACTACTACTTTCTTTTTCATTTATCTCCTCTTTCCTAAATCTAATATAAATTTATTCTATCATGTTTTTTATATTATGTCCAAAAGTTTTATTTTTTGATTGCACTCCTCTCCATACAATGTTATGATTATAACAGAAGAATGAGTAAATGAGAGGAGATTTCCATGAATAATAAACGAGTTGTTGTAGCCTTAGGGCGTAGTGCATTCGGCAAAAATCTGCCTGAACAGCAGCATGGTGTAACAATCGCTGCATCTGCAATTGCCGACTTAATTCAAATGAAATATCAAGTAGTAATTACACATAGTAACGGTCCACAGGTTGGCATGATTCATACTGCTATGAATGAATTTAGCCAACGCCATGAGGGCTATACTCCAGCCCCTATGTCCGTATGTAATGCCATGAGTCAGGGCTATATTGGATATGATTTACAAAATGCAATCCGCACAGAATTATTAAACAGAGGAATTTACAAACCAGTTTGTACGATTATTACACAGGTTAAAGTAGACCCGTTCGACCGTGCATTTAATAAACCAATTAAATCGATTGGACGTATTTTAAACGACGCAGAAGCAGAAGAAGAAAGGAAAAAAGGAAATTTTGTTACAAAAGAAGAAGATGGCTGGAGACGTATCATTGCCTCACCTGCACCAATCGAAGTTTATGAACTAGACAGTATTCGTATGCTCGCCGATGCAGGACATGTTGTCATTGCAGCAGGCGGCGGTGGAATTCCAGTATTGGAGCAGGGAACTCGCCTAAAAGGAGCCAGTGCAGTAATTGAAAAGGACGCCGTTGCAGCAAAACTTGCACATGAACTGGATGCCGATGTATTATTATTCTTAACGAGCGATGAACAAATTACAATTCATAAAGGAACCGATGAAGAGAGAAAACTTGGGCATATTCATCTGGAAGAAGCATTTCAAATTATTGACGCTGGCTTGCTCTCTCCCAATGATCTTTCTCCAAAACTTTCTGCGGCTGCACAGTTTGTTTCCAATGGTCCAAATCGTATTGCAATATCTACAAGATTGGATAAAGCCAAAGAAGGAATCCGTGAAAAAATCGGTACTTTTGTAGAAGCATAAAATCAGGAGTCTTCCCTCCATCTAATAAAAAAACTCTGCATAATATAGTCATCATCTTTTTGAATCGTCCTATACTATGCAGAGTTTTTTATGCTTCGTTCATACTTCTCGCTTTCCAGTACATTTTTTCTACCAGTTTAAATACTGTTTCCGCTTCTTCTTTGCTCATATCTACCATCACATCATCCCACCACTGCTCAATAATATTGGTCAGTTCTGGTAAGATTTGTTTTCCATAATCGGTTAAATACAAGGCATAGGAATGAGAGTCATTTTCTCCCTTTTTTCGATATGCGATCTTCTGTTCTTCCATTTTCTTAACAGTTCTTGTCGCTAACGCCTCGTCAATATTTAGAATTTTACAAAGTTCTTTTTGACTAATTCCCTCATGTCTGGAAATATGAAATAAAAACTTATAACTAGAAAATCCTAATTTATACTCTTTCATCGCATTGTTAATATACTTTTGTTCTTGACGATATAGCGTAGCAATATACTTTCCCATTAATTTAAACAAACTTAATTACCTCCTGGTTCTTTCGTTCTCTAGAAGTTGACCACATATCTATCGTTTCTTGTCATGGATATTATTTCTTATTCTACGGTAACTGACTTAGCCAGATTTCTTGGTTTATCCACATCCAGTCCTCTTGCCAATGAAACATAATAAGCGAATAACTGAAGCGGAATAACTGCCAATGATGTTGTAAACCATGGATTGGTCTTTGGAATATATACCGTAAAGTTTGCAACATCTTCCACATCGTAATTTCCGCTGTTCGTTAAAGCCATAACATAGGCGCCCCTTGCTTTTACTTCAACCATATTACTTACTGTTTTTTCATACAGCTGTGGCTGTGTCAATACACTTGCAACGAGAATTCCATCCTCCACAAGAGAAATCGTTCCATGTTTCAATTCACCTGCCGCATATGCTTCTGAGTGGATATAAGAAATTTCTTTTAACTTTAATGATCCTTCCATACAAGTTGCATAGTCCACCCCTCTTCCAATAAAGAATATATCATGACTTGCTGCAAACTTACTTGCAAACCATTGAATTCTTTCCTTGTCTCCAAGTAAACTTTGAATCTTATCTGGAAGATCCTGCAATTCCTGAATCATTTCATTATATACCGATTGTTCTAATTTTCCCCTTTTCTTTCCTAAATAAATAGCTAATAAATACAGTGCCGCAAGTTGTGTACTATATGCTTTTGTCGTAGCAACTGCGATTTCTGGTCCTGCCCATGTATACAAAACACTATCTGCTTCTCGGGCAATACTGCTTCCAACTACATTAACAATTCCCAGCACTTTCACACCTCTTCTCTGTGCTTCTCGCAGCGCAGCTAAGGAATCGGCTGTTTCTCCTGATTGACTAATAACAATGACAAGAGAATTATCATCAATAATTGGATCTCGATATCGGAATTCTGACGCTAAATCTACTTCTACTGGAATCCGTGCAATGCCTTCTAATACATATTTTCCAGAAACACCTGCATGATAGGCGGAACCACATGCTACAATAAAGATTTTATTTAACTTCTGAACATCTTCATCGGTCATATGCCACTCATCAATAACGATTTCTCCATCTTTGATTCTAGGGCTAATCGTGTCTCTAACTGCCTTTGGCTGCTCATAGATTTCTTTTAACATGAAATGCTCATATCCGCCCTTTTCCGCAGCTTCCATATCCCAGTCTACAACCGTTAATTCTTTTTCAATTTCCTCTTTATCCATATTGTAAAACATCACAGATTCTTTTGTCAGTTTTACAATTTCCATGTTTTCAATAAAGTATACATTTCTGGTGTGATTTAAAATTGCTGGTATATCCGAAGCAATAAAGTTGCCTTGCTCAGAAACTCCTACAATCAAAGGACTATCTTTACGAACTGCATAGATTTCTCCAGGATGATCTTTAAACAAAACTCCAAGTGCATAAGATCCTTCCATACGAGCCATAATCTTAGAAATAGTTTCTATTGGATCTCCATTATAGTAATTATCCAACATATGGGCAATTACTTCTGTATCAGTATCCGAAATAAAACGATATCCCTTTCTTACTAGGCGATCTCTCAACGGCTGATAATTTTCAATAATACCATTATGCACAACTGCAATGCTCTTATCCTTATTATAATGTGGATGAGAATTTGTAACGGATGGTTCTCCATGTGTTGCCCATCTCGTATGCCCAATTCCTATGGTTCCTTTTAAGTCGATACCATTATTTGTTAACTCTCTTAAAACTTGTAGGCGTCCTTTTGCCTTTACAATTTCAATTTCATCATCATGATACACTGCCATTCCAGCTGAATCGTATCCTCGATACTCCAGTCTTGCTAAACCATCCAACAAAATCGGAGCAGCTTGATTTTGTCCAACATATCCAACAATTCCACACATAATTGATTCCTCCTAACTATATGATGTCAAATATTTTAATGGAGGAATTAGTTCCACCACCAAAATTCGTTTGCAGCTGTCTCTATCTTACACCTACTGTACATGTCCCTTTTTCACTAAAACTTCAATAACTTGATCCACATACTTCTCACAAATATCATCGGATTCTGCCTCTACCATAACACGAATTACTGGTTCCGTTCCACTTTCTCTTACAAGAATCCTTCCTGTATTTCCTAACTTCTTTTCTACTTCCTCAATTGCTGCAATTACATCTGTATCATTTCTCGCAGCTGGTTTATTTTTTACTCTTACATTTTTTAGAAGCTGAGGATAGATTACTACTGGCATTGCCAATTCCGATAAAGTCATCTTCTTTGCAATCATAACATCCATCATCATAATAGACGTTAAAATACCGTCTCCCGTCGTAGCATATTTACTAAAAATGATATGACCAGATTCTTCTCCACCAATTTTATGACCATTTGTTTGCATACATTCATATACATACTTATCTCCAACTGCTGTTTTTTCATATTCAATTCCAATCTTATCAAATGCTTTATATAAGCCAAAATTAGACATTACGGTCGTAACAACGGTATTATTATCTAACTCGCCCTTATCTTTCATATATTTTCCACAAATGTATAGAATTAAATCTCCACTAATTACATTTCCATTTTCATCCACACAAAGACAGCGATCAGCGTCTCCGTCATAAGCAAATCCCACATCCAATTGGTTTTCCTTTACAAATGCCTGTAATCCCTCGATATGTGTAGATCCACAGTTTGTATTAATATTCATACCGTTTGGTTCATTATTAATTACATATGTTTTTGCTCCAAGTGCATCAAACACGTTTTTTGCAATCATCCAGGAACTTCCATTTGCACAATCCAATCCAACTCGTTTTCCCTTAAAAGAATGAACGGCAAGCGAAATTAGATATCCCACATAACGGTTTCGTCCTGCGGCATAATCTACTGTACATCCAATATTCTCTCCTGTCGCAAATGGAATTTCTTCGGTTAAACCATCCAAATATGCTTCCACTTTCAAGATAACCGATTCCTGCATCTTTTCTCCTTTATTATTAATTAGTTTGATACCATTATCATAATAAGGATTATGACTTGCAGAAATCATAATACCACAATCAAACTCTTCCGTTCTCACTACATAAGAAACACTCGGAGTTGTTGTAACATGTAATAAATATGCATCTGCTCCAGATGCTGTCAAACCAGCTACCAATGCATACTCAAACATATAACTGCTTCTTCTCGTATCTTTTCCTATTACAACTTTACATTTATGCTGTCTGCCATAATACCATCCTAAGAAACGCCCTACTTTATATGCGTGCTCCACTGTCAAATCTTTATTTGCTTCTCCACGGAATCCATCTGTCCCAAAATATTTTCCCATTTTTCCTCCTATTCTGCCATTCCAAACTTATTATGCCATTGGCACTTATAAAATATTTTACAGTTTTTCTATAAAATTTTCACTTTATAAGTATATCATAACGATTTCATATTGTGAAGTATTGTTTTTATCATAAATATATTCAATTGCCCTCCTTTTTCATGCAAAAATACCAGTGTAAAAACTTTCCATTTTTACACTGGTATTTTATCTTTCTTTTTTAATTGATGAAGAGAAGTTTCTTACTATTCACTACGATCATAGAAATAATAATACTGCATATTTTGGTACTGCTGCATTGCTGGATATTCCATTGCTGCATCATCCATTGGATGAATCTCTCCCGTTTCATCGGCATAACCAATTGCACTGACAATTGGCATTTGCTCCTCCATCTGTTCCAAATACTGATACCATGGTGTCAACGGTACTCCAATTAGTTTCAGCAAATGCATTCCAAGATAATTTGCACTCGTAAATTCTAACGATTCTTCCTCAAGATCCAAATCATAATTTGCCCAAATATAAAATGGAACGGTATATGCCTTTAACGTTCTCTCAAATTCACTATCACTTGGCGTAATTCTTGTGTAGAACGACCAATCCAAGCCAGGCATATGGTCTCCAAAGAAGCATAAGATAACGTCTTCTTCTCTGGCAGTAAGCTCATCTACTAATTGCTGAAGCGCCTGATCGGAAAGATGAATCAAAGATAAGTATTGATTAAGATCATCATAATTTAAATTAGAGTCCTGAACATCAACAGAAAAATTATCATAGGAACCTGTATAACTTCCATGATTCTGCATTGTCACATTGAACAGGAATAATGGTCCTTCTTGTTTGTCATGTTCCTCTAAAATTTCCAATACCTTATCATAATCTCCCTTATCACTGCAATAGATTCGCACTTTGTCCATATCTTCTGGCATATCATCTAATGTAATAAAATCTTGAAATCCCATCAGTGGATAAACACGATTTCTATCCCATCCAGTACCCAGATATGGATGAAATGCAACAGAAGTATATCCATAATTGCCTAAAATCGATGCCATAGATTCCATTTCTTGATGAATAAACTGCTGATATGGCATAGAACCACTTGGATAAAAGGCTCCGCTGTTTCCAGTTAAAAATTCAAACTCTGTTTTTGCGGTTCCTCCTCCTAAAACAGACGATAGAAAATGTCCCTTTATTACATTATCATTCCAATTATTAATAAATGGCGTAACTTCCTGATTAATATTTAAAATTCCATCTTCTGCCATATTGGGAATATCTGCAAATGACTCATTCATCACAACAATTACGTTTGGATAATCCTTTTTATCTGCATCGGTTGGTTCTTCCGTTGTTTCTGCCAAAAGTTTTTCCTGTGTTTCTCTGTCGTATCCGTCAGGAGCTCTAAGTGTAAAATCTTTTGCATTCTCTACAAAACTTAATAGAAATCCGTTAGTGCGATATCCTTCATCCTGTTTCCAAATATTTCGTTCAATTCCTATCTCTTTCAGTTTGCCCTGCATTACGACTCCTGACCAGCAAATACAAAGGATTGCTACCGTTGCCACAATGGATGCAAGATGACGATACCATCTCCAGCGCTCTCTTTTTAATGGGTAAACAATCAACCAAATCCAAATCGTATACAAAATTCCCATCAACATCTGTGCCGTCAAATCATAATTGTAAGTGCTTGCCACCGATGCAGCTGTTTTAACCGAATATAAATCCCATGGCAAAATTGGTGAACCTCTAAATCGCAGCACATACATATTTGCAATTCCAAAAACAGTCATCACAACTGCTTCCAACACCGCCGCAATCCGAATCTGATTTGTAATCGCATAAAAAATAAAAAATAACAGCAAATAACAACTATAATTAAGCCAAATTTGATTTGTTCCCATTTGCAGTGCGTTATTTTCATTGATTACTTCAGTAATACACATAATCCAGAATGGCAATCCAATTATGATGATAGCTTTTATCAGTTTCTCCAGCAGTGGAGAAAATTCCAATCGCACTAATGATAATACTGTAATCGCTACAAGCGCTACCCAGATCCAATCAAATGCAATATTCCAATACAACACTTCAAATATATACCAATGGCTAATATATAACCCCCACGAAACAATCAAAAAAAGCAATGGTAAAACTTCTTTTCTCATACGAAAACCTGGAGCAAACCTCCAGCTTGCATGAATCCATATCGCTCTTTGGTTCCGTATCACATCTTTTAGCAAATTCCATACAACCAAAGCCAAAATCGCTAATGCTGTAGAAACGATATAAGTCAATACTGCTGTAATAAGAATCGAAATCGAATGGTCTCCTCGAAAAATGGAAGATTCCATCAAGCATTTACGAATAGGTGCCGCAAAAAGCACAGTAATAAAACTCGCTCTTCCTAAAATAGCTGCTGCTTTTGAAAATCGTTCTCCCAATTTTACTCGTTGATTTAATAGTACATAACAGGCAGTGCTAAATCCAATCATTCCAATTGAAGTCAATTGAAAAAGCATTTCATTGTTCGTTCCGATTACATCTTGATTTAAAATCAACGTTCCAAATAAAAGAAAGAGAAAGCTTACTGCCCCAACTCCACTCCACCATATTATTTGCCGTTTATCAATAGAAGTTCTCTCTAAGTACCATCCTAACAATAAATAGGTAGTGATACCAGAAAACATACGTAATCCCCATATATCAACTGCCGAGATTTCCAGAAACATAAAGAAAAACGAGATTGTTGATACAAAGAGGGAAAGAAACAAATAAGGTTTTACTTGATCTCTCGTTACATTTGACAAAAATGATTCTAAAACTGGAACAATAACTCCAACTCCGATCAATGCAGAAATTCCCCAATAAGAACGTTCCGTATCATTGCTCATAAACAGCCGCATAAATTCAGCAACTGAAGTAATTTCTATACTGCCCTCTTTATACTGCCATAACATCATAAAAACTTTTGCAGCAGAAACTGCAACAAAAGCAGCAATTAATATATTCCAATATGCTTTAAACGCATCCTTCCAGTTTCCGCTTCCAAGCAAGGAACCAATCGTCAATAACACAATTGCAAATCCAATGGACGTAACAATTTTTATAATCAAAAGTTTCCAACTTTGATAAGCCAATTCCTGCTGTAATCCCTCTGAAACAATATAGAGAAATACTGCCAAAATTATGAACCATCTCTTTTTTGAGACTTCATTCTTTATCTCTTTTAAATTCATGGTTTCCTCCAGTAATTAACGTTTAAACTGCTTGATATCTCATCTCCTCAATACCAAGCAGTTTAAATACTCACATTACATTATAATGATTCTCTCCTTTATTATTTCCTATCTTGGAAATAATAATACTGTGCCCGTTCTAATTCCAAGATTGCCTCATTTTCTTCACTCTCTTCATCCATTGAATGAATTTCCTGATCTTCATCTACGTATGCAACCGTGCTAATAGCTGGCAATTTTTCTTGCATTTCTTCCAGGAACTGATGCCATGGATCGAGTGGCAAATTAGCAGCTTCTAAAACAAATCCAGATATGTAGTTTGTACTTGTATATCCAACATCCCTTGCATCAATATCATAATTTGCCCATACATAGAATGGTACGGTATGTTGTCTTACTGTCCGTTCAAATTCATCTACATCTGGGAACATCCGATCATAAATACTAGTCTGAATCTTTGGCCAATGATCTCCGAAAAAGCAAATGACTACTGGATCTTCCTGCTTTGAAAAATACTTCACTAAATCTTTCAATGCCTGATCGGATTCATAGGTTAATGATAAATATTCATCTACAATACCTTCACCCAATTTTTTTTCTTTGATTGTATGAGTAAAGTTCGTCATATCTCCTACATATCCGCCGTGATTTTGCATCGTAACGTTGAAAATAAATAATGGATCATCTCCTCGATTCTCATATTCTTCAATAATATTTTCATAATTCGATGCATCACTACAATAATAACGAATCATCTCTTGATGTTTTAAATCTTCAATACTTAAAAAATCATCAAATCCCAGTAGTGGATATACTTTTTCACGGCTCCATCCATTGCCATAGTACGGATGCATTGCCAAAGTTTTATATCCATAGGATTTCAATATAGATGCCAACGATTGTGTTTCATCATGAATAAACTGCTGATAGGCAACCGAACCAGATGGATAAAATGCTTGAGACTGTCCAGTTAAAAATTCAAACTCTGTTGTTGCAGTACCAGCTCCAAATACTGGTACAAGCATATCACCACGAATTACATTTTTCTTCCAGCTCGTCGTAAATGGAATTGGTTCTTTATTCACTTCCATTGTACCTTCTTCTACCCAAGAAGTCATATCACAAAACGATTCATCCATAATTGCAATAATCGTTGGACGATTCTTTTTTTGTTTTTTTGTCAACTCTTTTGTTTCATACTGATCAAAAATTTCTTCCTGCTCTTTCTTATTATATCCTTCTGGTTTTTTTAATGCGATGTCTTTTGTGTTATCCACAAAATTTAACCAAACTCCATTTTCCTGAATCGCATTTTCCTGCTTCCAAAGATTACGGCTTACTCCCCATAACTCTAACTGTTCTGTCGGAACAAGGGCGACATAGGTAACAACTAATGCAATCATTGAAGTTGCAAAAGAAATACCATATCTTTTTTTGGTGACCCTTACATGTGAAAATTGCAGTACAAAAAAGATCGCAAGTACAAATGCCAATATTGTGATTAACATTGCCCCGTCAATTGAATATTCATAGTTTCCTGCAACAGACACTGCCGTACGCAAGGAATATAAATCCCATGGTACAATAGGCGTTCCTCGAAATAATAAAATAAATTTATTGGCAAGTCCATAAATCGCACAAAATAAAAGAGTACCAATATAAGCTCCTTTTACTCTTCCAGTCAAGCCAAAGAATAGAACCAATACTGCCATATAGCATCCATAATTCATCCAAATGATTGCCTGACTTAATCCAAATACTGTATTATCATTACAAAATTCAATAAGATACATACAGAGAAATGGAATTCCAATAAATAAAATAACTTTTAGAATTCTTTCAATTATAGAATGAAATTTTATTCTTACAAATGCTAGAACGGTAATTCCAATTAATATACAAAAGGCAATCGTAATATCATTCATTTGCTCATTTGCCTTTAACATATCTATATTAAAAAATGTTAGTCCCCATAAAACAATTGCAATGACTGGCATAATCCAATCATACCATTTTCTGCTCTTCTTTTGTAAACGCCATTGTAATGACAAAATTATTTTCTCATTTTTTTGTAACATCTGACATTCCTCTCCTTCTAATAATTCATTTTGTAACATTCTACACATGAACAAAATTATAAAAACTAGAATAACATGTAGCAGATAATCCTTTTAGTACAATCCCTTTTGTATTTATTTTAATTCTGACTCCACCAATTTAAATGCAGATTCAATTACTTTGTCCATATCATAATATTTATACTCACCCAGTCTACCTCCAAAAATAACGTTCGGTTCTTTTTGGGCCAGTTCTGCATACTGCTGATATAAACATTGATTTTTTTCATCATTAACTGGATAGTATGGTTCCATTCCCTCCACCCAGTCGGTAGAATATTCTTTTGAAATAACTGTTTTCGGTTGTGTACCAAATTCAAAGTGTTTATGCTCGATAATTCTTGTATATGGAGTTTCTCTATCTGTATAATTTACGACTGCAACCCCTTGATAATTATCTGTATCCAATACTTCTGTCTCAAAACGAACCGTACGGTATTCTAACTTACCAAGCTGATAATGGAAGAATGCATCAATCGGACCTGTAAAAATCACTTTATTCGCTAGACTTGCATAATATTTCTGATTTTCTAAGAAGTCAATATTTGTTTTTATCTCAATTCCTTCAAACAGACGGTCAATTAATACATTATATCCTCCGATTGGAATACCCTGATAACAATCATTAAAATAGTTATTGTCATAAGTATAACGTACTGGAAGACGACGAATAATAAAACTTGGAAGGTCTTTACAGCTTCTTCCCCATTGTTTCTCTGTGTAACCTTTTACTAATTTCTCATAAATATCGTTCCCAACTAAACGAATCGCTTGTTCTTCTAAATTCTTCGGTTCTCCTTGAATACTCATACGCTGTTTTTCGATAATTGCTTTCGCTTCTTCTGGAGTACGAATTCCCCACATTTTACTAAATGTGTTCATATTAAATGGAAGATTATAAATTTCTCCCTTATAATTCGCAATTGGACTATTCGTATAACGATTAAACTCTACAATGGAATTAACAAAATTCCACACTTTTTTATTGCTTGTATGGAAAATATGTGCCCCATACTTATGCACATGAATTCCTTCAATCTCCTCGCAATATACATTTCCCCCTATATGTGATCTCTTTTCCAAGACCAGACATTTTTTTCCTGCTTTTTTTGCCTCATATGCAAATGTAGCCGCAAATAAGCCACTTCCAACTATGACATAATCATACCGTTTCATTTCTTTTCTCCTATCTCAATCCTTGTTTGAGCAACTTTAACACGTTCCTAATTATATAACTTCCAATGAAATTGGTCAACCGTTTCCATTTATTTTATTCTTAACAATTTATGAACTTAATTCTTACAAAAAATGCCATATGAAACGAAAAGTGAAACATATCCGTACCTCTCTTCGTTCATATGGCTTCTTTCTTAATCATATAATCTAGATTGTAACTGTGCGACCGTCTCTTGCCAGTTCGGAACAAGCATTCCCTGTCCCCCAATATTATAATGTTCATACATATCATCATATGGTATTCGCTCTGAAATCCATTGATAACTAAGAAAGTCTGGCACTTCTGTCAGCAACTTCATAAATACATCACTTGGAATATTATAAGTTACATATTGTGCAACTTGATTTGCCACAGCCGTAATATCTAGAAAACTTGCAGAACGAGCAGTTTCCAGAACTGCACTTAGTACTCTTCTCTGTCGATTGGAGCGTTGAAAGTCAGCTCCTGCAAGACTTCGTATGCGTGAAAATCCTAACGCCTGCTTCCCAGTTAACACAACAGAACCATAAGAATTCAATATTTCTGTATTTACTTCCAAGCCAGCATCTACATTCATATCACGAATGTATTTATTTGCTGCTTCTTGCTCTTCTTGGGTAATTTCCATCGGAACCCCACCTAATACATCAATTACTTCATCAAATCCTTGAAAATCCACACTAATATAATAGTCAATGTCTATTTTAAAATTATCCTCCATTACCTTAAGTAAAAGAGGCGCACCTCCAATTGCATGGGCTGCATTTAATTTATACGTATCCCTTCCTTCAATTCCTACATAGAGATCTCGAAGAAATGAAATCATTGTCACTGTCTTTTTTGTCCGATTAGCCGAAACTAGTATCATACTATCTGAGTTTCCAGGAAAACTGTCATCCCGTTTATCTACTCCAATTAATAAGATATTTGTTACATCTTCTCTTGATTTCTTTTCTGATCCATTTTGAATATTATTCCATATATTTTGTTTAATCTCTGCTACTTTCTCCTCAGAGGCAGGCTGAAGCTCCTCAATTTTTCCATTATCATCTAAAACCATAACGGGTTCGTAATTTTTTTCTTCTACATAATCCAGATTCATTTGTATTTCACCAGAATCTGGAACATAATTCAATTTTCCAACAGCATGCATAAACACCATATAACATCCACCAAGAATAAAAGCAAAAAACATACATGTTCCTAATAGAATGCCCACTATTTTTCTTCTTATTTTATACTTTTTATGGGAATCATTTTCCATTGTTTTTCATTCCTCCATCGCTTTCTTTCAGTCTGGAAGCAAAAAACATATACTTGAGTTTTTTGCATATCATAATGACTAGCATAAGCTTTGAGATAGCAGAAACTTGCTATCTCAAAGCATTCAGCTATTTTTACTTCACATAAGCTGCTTTTGTACTAGAAGGGGCTTCCGCTCCTTTTTTCACAAGTTTAATTTGGAAAGCTTCCATTCGAAAACTTCTTCCCGAACTTCCCGCATAAGAACCATTTGACGCCCATCCGAGCCATCCTTCATTTTGAATATGCGCTCGATAATAAACATCATATTCTTTTTCCAATTCTCCAGTCAGACGAATCCATAATGCTTCTACTCGCAGGCTTTTTCCTGTTGTTCCACAGCTCTGTCCATCTGTTACTGGAGTCATCCATCCCTTATTCTGCACATGTGCAGCATAGGAAACTCCACCATCTACATTGGTATCTAATTTAATTTTAAAACTTTCTACTCTAAGACTTTCTCCTGTTGTACCTGCTTTTTGATCGGCTTCAACATATGGCATCCATCCTTTATTCTGTACATGTGCAGAATAACTTATTGATGCTATGGTCGGCAACCCATCATTTGTTGAGCCATCAATATTTTGGAATTTATTTGGATCAAAATTTTCCAATCTAGGAGCTGTATTATCCCAGGCATCCACACAATCAACCCAAGGGAGCAACGGATTGGTATATTCAAACGTAGAACTAGTATCAATGTACTTCACTACTTCCCAAAGTTCCCTTTTTTGATTTGCTACTTCAATCTCCCCATCTTTATTAGTCCAAAGTCCAAAATAAAACCCTTGGTTTGTTTCAATACGATTATCTACATGAGCTCTGATAATAAAAGCATCAATCATATCACAAGATTCACTAATATAATATCCATATGCATAGGATGCAGCCTGTTTCATTTGGCTATTTTGATTATTTGTACTGTCACAGGAAAATCCCTGTTCGGAGAGAATAATTCTCGTATCCTTTCCAAAATTTTTTTCCACATAGTCCGTTAATACCTGAATGTTTTTCATATTGACAATACGAGAATCTTCACTATCATTGACAACAGCTGCATCATCATCCCAAAACACTGGATCTTTCAACATAAATGGATAGGCATGATATGCAATATTCCAATTTATATCTCCTTCCAGTTCAATGATATCATCCATAGAATCTAAAATTTCTCTTGTAGAAAATGCAATATCCGTATTGTTCGGAATACTTCCCCAACAATAATCAAAACTCAAATAAGTTCTAACATTGCTATAACAGCTTTTCAGTGCAGTCGTAAAAATTCGGTATGTACGTGTCAACTCATTTACATAAGTATCAAATGAAACAGATCCCATCCAATTATAATACATTGGTGTATTTAGCTCATTTCCAAGAATCCAGTTTACAATTTGTCCATTTTGTCCATCGGTTCTCGTATAACGGCTTCCAAGAAATGTCATAATTGCTTCTACCCACTCCGCATCCTCTTTATTTGAAGTGTCTAAAGCATAATTATTTGGACTATACTTACCTGTATCTAGAGCAGCTTCATACAATAATCCCTCTGCATTTTTATTATTTCCAAGCAATACGATAAAGGATACTTGAATATTATTCTCATAATAGCTTCTTAACAATGCATCATATGCGTTGATATAGCTTTGATTAAAATAATAGGTTTTTCCTTTATAATTGTATGCAATGCCACCATTTTGACTAATCATTTGGTCTATACAGAAATTAACAGCAACATGTTTCACTCCCAGTTCTACACTATCTTCTACCATCGTTGCATTTGCCTGAAGTCCCTTCTTACTTGAAGTAATAGGGAAAGCAAACGTATTGGCTGCAACAACACCTGGATTCGTAATATAACTTGGAGCAGTAACAGCAGTATAGGAACCGTCTGGATTCTTTGTTGCCACTACAAATTTAGAGAATAGTTTTGAATCACTCCCCTGTACACTTCCTAAGCTAACTTGCATTGTGACAGAAGAAGATGCAGCAGCCTGTGCAACAGGTGTTTTTCCAGCTAAGGAATACTCATAAGAATTCAATTCCATCAAATAAACAGTACCTGTAATTGTTGCTGGAAGACTTGCTGTTACACTTATCCTGTTGTCTCCATTCACAGATACAATTTCACATTGACGAATTGTTCCACTTTTACTTTGTGATAACGCTTTCGACTGTGCAGCTAAGCTGTTTAATCGTGCCAGATCCGCAGATGCTGCACTACGCTGACGCTGTAAGTCTTCTTCATTATCTTGCATCAAAGCAATTCCTGGCTCTTCCTCATCCACAATAATCGTAGACATATCTTTATGAACTTGGTTCATCGCTTCTCTTTGATCTGCAATTTCTTTCTCCAACTCTTCCGTTGTCTTAGATGAAGCAGAAGCTTCCACCTCTTTCATTGTTGCTTGTTCGGTTGTCTCATCCGTTATTGGAATGTTCTCTGTATTCTTGGGATCTTCCGTTTCCTCAGAACTGATTGTCTCTTCTTTCGAGCTTACTTCACTTGACTCCATTTCTGTTTGTTGTTCCAATGACTCAGCCTCACTTGATTTTTCGGAATACGCTTGAATCTCTGTTTCTTTTTCTGATTCAATTGCGTTCCTTTCAATTAAGCCTTCTTCATTCCATTCTGTCCCCCATTCTGGTGACGCCGCTTCCACCGCAATTGCTGTTTCTGGAATAATGCTTCCTACTATGAGAATTCCAGCTACTAATCCAGTAATACTACGACGGAAGCGGCCATGATGGTCACCCCCACTTAGTAATTTCATCTGATTTCCTCCTAAATTTTCCACTTTTTATAGCTAAGAATAATAAACCCATTGCCGTGAGTTTTTCTTGAACTACCTTAGTAAAACGGACACTTGAAATTCGTTTCCACTCTATCCCAATATAAACAATTTTACTCTTTCAATTTACACCAGATAAGGTTGTTATGTCAAGTTTTTCGCATATTTTTATAAAAAATAAACGAGCGTCTTTGATTTTTTTTATTAGTAGTTTTTTCCCAGCATTCTCATAGCAATTTTCCAAAAATATTGAAATTCTTTTGTTTTCCAAAAAAGGCAAAAATAAATTAAATTTGGAATACTTATACAAATACAAGTCCGAACAATAAATCCAATTATTCCGTCCCATGAAATCCACTCTGCCAAAAACCAAGTGATTGCTCCTACAATTAATGTAATTATTGTATAGATAAAATAGCGAATTCCAAATTCTGATACGTTTTGTTTTAATCCATATTTATACAAAATATATGGTTCCACCCATGCAGAGACAAATGCCATACTAAAAACAGTTCCTACAAATATACCCGCAATACCAATTTTCTGTACAAGTATAATGGATAAAACTAAATTCATTACACATTCCACTACTGCTTTGTATCGGTCATACCAAAACAATCCCATTGCATCTCGAAAAATTAATGTTGCTCTCCTCATTCCCGTCATGTAAAAATTAAGACAGATCAGAAAAACTACCCACATATTAAATAAGGCTCCCTCTCCCATCCATAATGTAATAAAGGGATTAAATAATACAAAAAAGCAAATAGTACAAAAACTATAAATCCAAAATCCAATAAAATTAATTGCCAAATACGTGCTATGAATTTTCTCTATCGATTCTTTTGCGCCCATATTTCCTACGCTTGCCACAACTGAATTAAAAATCTGATTTAAAATCCCACTAATTGCAGATAAAATCATTTTATAATTTCCATAAAATCCAGCATTTACAACACCAGTAAAAGCAGATAAAATTAGACTATCCGTACTATTCATTACTACATCTCCTGCACGATGCATAAACATTGCTTTTATATTACGAAAAATTGTATTCTTCGTTTCAGAATCTAATTCCGTATGTTCTTTCTTTTTTAAATACGGATACATTTTTTCTGCTTTTTTAGAAATCAAATAATTAATCAAGAAATTAATTACAATTTGAATAACGAGATAAAGGATAAAACTCTTTGTAGTATATAAAAATATAATTTGAATTATTTGCTGCACCGAAGTAAGTACGTACTGATACAATGTTACGATATGCATGTTTTGATCAGCAATAATAATGGATCTTTTATAGGCATACAAATATGTTACAACTGTATTTGCCACATAAAGTAAGTAAATAATTGTTAAATTCTGCCCTCCATCTTGTCCTTTTGTTAATGTATATAAAAATGGAATAAGTGGAATACTAAGTACTGCAATTACAACAGCTACAACGAGATATGCCTTTTTATATAAAGCCATCAATGCCTTAATTTTTTCTTCATTTCCATCTGCAAGCGGCTTATACATGCTATAAATAATTGCACTTCCAAATCCCAATTCAGCCAGTGAAAGTACCGTTAACGTTTGCGTAAATACTGTATTAATACCTAAGCATTCTTCTCCAAGCATTGTATTAAATACAGTACGTCCTAAAAACGTCAAAATAATATTAATAATCTGAGCCCCTAACGTTACAACTACATTTTGGATGGATTTCTTTGTCCTCATAAAATTCTCCTCACTCCGTCTTTTTTTCTCGATGCTTCCAACAATAAAACGGATAAATCAATCCATAACATTTATTTTTTAAACTTTGTGCAATTATTTTTTCTTTTAAGGAAAGCTGGTCCCATTGAGATTTTGCACATCGAAAATATTCTCTGTCTTTTCTCAATTCTTTCATTTCATCATACACTGCTTTTTTATTTTTCAATCCTGCCTGTGGATAGAAGAGATAACTGATTGCTGCTGACATCATATCCACATAGGCTAATTCATAATACTCTTTTCCATCTTCTTGAATTGGATCTACTTTAGACAGTGATTCAAACATTCGATCTAGCATAAACTTCTGCTGCTTATAATAATTCGGCCGAAATGTATTTGTAATACTTCCACTTCTTTTTAAATAATGATCATAAAGCGGTTTTGATATGCAAAATACAGTATCCGCAGTATCTAAATAATCTAAATTAAAGGTCAGATCTTCTCCAATTTGCATACTCTCTCGAAATCGTATTTTATACTTCATTATTTTCTCTCTCTGGAACAATTTATTCCAAACGGCATGAAGTATTTGTGCTCGCAGCATCATATCCAAATGTAAGTATTTCTCATTATTAAAAAATTCATGCTGTAACCCATAAATCGTTTCAATTTCATTTCCAGAAACACTATCCATATGTCGGAATCCACAAATGACTAAATCTGCTTTTCTTTCTTCCATTGCAGAAACCATCGTTTGAATCATATTTGTTTTCATAAAGTCATCACTATCTGAAAAAGCAATGTACTTTCCCTGCGCCGCCTCAATTCCTGCATTTCTGGCAGCAGAAACACCTGTCCTATCAATATGCAGAACTTTTACTCTATGATCTGCTTCTGCTAAATTTTCACAAATTTCTAAGGTTCGATCTGTAGAACCATTTTCAACAAAAATTAACTCCAAGTTTTCATATGTTTGATCGAGTATTGCCTTAGAAGTATCCATGAGAAAATCTTCTGCATTATAGACTGGAACAATTACACTTACACATTCTTTTTCCATACTGTTTTCCTATTTCCTTTCCTTTACCTTCTCACCGTCTTTCTATTCTCTACTCTTTGTCAGGATCCAATAAAATCCAATCCTTCCCAATCAGAGCAGTTTGAAAACGGCTATTATACCACCGATTTGGACTAACTACAATTTTATTTGGATTTCGACTCAAATACTGAGCCCACCAACTAAATGTGCTATTTGATATAACAAAATGCTTACAAGAATACATCATACGCAATTTTTCCTGAACCGTATCTGTTCCATCTTCATAATACACATTATATGGAAATTTCATATGTTTTTTTATCCATGGAATATCATCCGAAAATATAACAAAACAAGGGTCTTTCACCCGCTTTGCAATTTCTTTCATTCCTCTGTAATAATAACTTTTTGTACAAACATCATATACCTGTTTGAATTTTTTATTTTCTACAAAATCTCCTCTTCTAATTGTTACACAAACCGAATTTGTATTTTCAATAATTTCATACAACTTCTGATTCTTTTGAGCGGGAGGGTCAATTGGTGTAAACTCCTCTAAAAGCTGTGGTCGAATTGAATTAAAGTATTTTTCTGATTCACAGCATCCAATAATAAATTTATCTTTTGCTTTGGTTGGTTTATACTCATAATATCCCATATGGAGTCCATAGATTCCCAAATATCCCATAATCCCCTGCCACTTAATTTGAAAACGATACCTCTTATAAAAATCATCGTCATATCTATGGCTGATTTTAAAATAAATTGCTGCGGCAATTCGTTGAATTAAACTTGTACGTTCTCGCATCAAAGAAGACTTCCCATGATAGGTCTCGTATTCTTTTACATGAAAATATTTCAGGGAATTTTCCCATCCCTTTTGCGGATCGTACTGACGTTCAATATCCTTAAACGAAAACAGCAAGGGCTCTCCATACTGTTCTTGTAAAGCCCTCGCATAAGCATATCGAAACATCTGATTTCCTAAACGTCCAATTATTTCCGTACAAATCATTTCAACACCTCTTTCGTTTTTCCAGCTTTTCTATTTATTCTTTCTCCATCTCTCTTCATAGAATAAATCAAATATCCGAGTAATGCCCAGAATAAATATGTATTTGGATTATTCACATATAGAATCTGAGAAACAAACATACTAGATATTCCAATCGTCAAACAGCAGCAAAACAATACAGAATTTACAACCCAATGCTCCTCTCTGATCGCATTGAAATTTTTAATAAGAAATACAATTGTACTGACAATGAAACCAGCCAATATAGCGATTCCAATGATTCCCTGACTTGCCAATGTATCCATAATTACATTATGCATCGCATCGAAATCTCCATATTGATTATTTACTTTTAATATATACGTACCAGGGAGCTGATCCTTAGCGTACGGAATAATATTTCGGAATCCTACTCCCGTAACTGGACTGGAAATAAAAATTTCAATTGCACTTTTCCAAATAGAGAATCGTCGATTACTAATATCTCCTCCTGTTGCTTCCATGTCTCCTTCACGACTAATAGTTGGTTCCTTTTTTGTTATGTCGTCTCCAGGTTCTTCTGCTCTATATTCCATATAAGTATTATAGGAGTTGATTAATAATTTTGACCCTCCAAACATAACACCCGCTACTACAACAACCGCTATAATTGAAACAATCATTGTATATTTTTTCGCTTTTTTTAGGTAATATAAGCCTACAAATGCTGCTGTTCCACATATTGCAGCAATCAATCCACTTCTGGATACAGAAAATACAATAAATAAATATTGAAATAAAACAGTTATAGCTAGAAATAACCGAATCCATATTTTTTTATTGCGCATCATTAAATATAGTGCTAATAACAATCCAACCGCCGAAGTAACTGCTCCATAATTTGGATCTGCATGAAGTCCATGCAGTCTTCCCCATTCCGCCATACCAATTCGGTGAATTTGACCATCTGCTGCCTCATGCCAGAACCCATGATTTTGCATTAACATGATAAATCCAATGATATTATAAATTGTGAGTATTACAATTAATACATACGCCACAATATGGAATTCTTTTCTAACTTCCTCTCGCTCTCTCTTCCAGTCAAATGTATATAGTAAACCAAACTGAAATAACAGCCAAACAAAATACTGTGCACTTTCGAATAAACCATAACGGATATTTACAAGTGCAGTGATCGCATAACTTCCGATAAAAGCAATTAACCATAATATATTTGGAAATGTAATATAGTCTTTGATCCGAATTAGCCGCATTATCCCCATCAATCCACCAAAAAACAGAGCCAAAACAAGTGTAACATTCATAATCCGCTCTCCCGCAAAATAAGCGTTAAATGCCATTAATAAATGTACAAGATAACATACTTTAAATACTAACTCTAAATTTGGTACAATATTTTTCATACCTCCCTGAAGGGATTTTTTCATTTTGGTTTCCATTTCATATTCTCCTCTAATTCTTCTCCTCTAAGTTTTTTGTCTGAAACAATGACCTCAATAAATTTTTTTGTTCTTTTATATCAAAACAGTAACTTGACTTTAACTCTTGAACATATACTCTTTTATAAACGGCATTTTCTTTTATTTTTTTTGCCCATTGTTTTGCTGAAGCATGAATATCCACAAATATACAATTTTCGCTTAACTTTACTTCTTCCGATATCGTACTGCTCAATATCGTTCTTAGTCCAGCAACTTGAGCTTCAATTCCAACGATTGGCAATCCCTCAAACCTGGATGGCAGCAAAAACAAATCCATGGCCTGCAATAAATCTGGAACATCATCTCTTTGTCCCAAAAAATATACATGATTTTGAAGACCATATTTACAAACTAACTTTTCTGCCATCTCCCGATCAGGTCCAACTCCCACCGAAAGCAAAACAGCGTTCGATTTTATTGCTACTAGTTCCCGAATAATTTCTATTAAAAATTCAATATTTTTTTGATAACAAAAATTTCCAATATGTCCAACGACAAACGCCTTCTCCAGCCCAAGTTCTTTTCTTACTCTTATTCTCACTTCTTCATTGTATGCAAAACGGTCTGCATCAACTGCATTTTGAACTAGCTGTAAGCGTCTTCCAGAAATGATTGAATTCGGAAACATCCACTGACCTGCTTTTTTTGAACATGCAAAAAAATCGGTCGCCCAATAGGGCAAAAATTGTTTTCCTATACAGTGCAATGCAAATCGAACCATTCGTTTTATTGGATTATGGCTATCAATCCCTGCACTGTGACTATGCACAATAATTTTTTTAATACCACAATCCCTTGCCGCCTTTACTGCAACGGAATTAAATGCTTCTGAGATATTAAAATACGCAATTGTATAGTTATTTTTTTGTACTAATTGCTTCACTTTTTTATATTGCTCCACAGGATGCTTCAAAGAGGGAATTTCATAAAGATTTGCTTCGTATGTCCTCAAATACTGCTCCAGTTTTTCATTTTTACAAATCGTCAGAAAATCAAAATGAATCTGTTTGGAAGATACCATTTTTAATACATTCAGCAAATATTTATCAATTCCGCTGTGTTTTCCATCTATAAGATATCCCACCAATATCTTTTCCATGTCTTCCTCCATTTTGTGCAAATTTGAATTTTTATCGATTCTGTTTCAATCGGGCAAAAATGCCTGGACATTTATTTTTTATTATATAAATTATTTCTCCCATTATCCAACATCCCCACACCGTTTTTCGACGTATGCCTATTGCCAACAGCTTCATCATACGATTATCTGGTGAAAGGTATGGAAGAAACTTCTGAAACAATCTTGATTGAAAACAGTTTCTAATCCACCTTCTTTTTTGCTTTTGCGTCATTCCTGAACGAGGATCACAATTACGCTGCAATGCCGATAAAAAATATCGACAATAAATTCCAGCCAGAATTGTTTTTACTGTTTTATTTAGACATCCCCATTCTTTGTATAAATCCCACAATAGCTGAACACGTTGTACATGTAGTTCAAAATAATTTTCCAAATATTTTGATGTCAGATTTCCATTGTCACGTATTCGATAATGGTACAATATATCACTCAATATATTGATTGACTGTATATTCTTCACTGCCTGTACATTAAAAACTACATCTTCGATCATAGTAATCGTCTGAAACTTAAGCTGATTTTCTTTTAACCATGATAATTGATATGCTTTATTCCAAGCATATCCAAACAATGTCTTTTTTTCTAATTGAATTATTTCTTTATAAATATCTTTCTGAGAAACCAGATATTTTTCCTGAGAAGAAACTGTCTTTTCATAATCTACCATTCCTTCTCTATTTTCATACTCTTCCACCAATCCATAAATTACGATCTGAGCTAAATTTCTGCTGAGTGAATTTTCTATACATTGTAACAATGTAGATTCAATGTAATCATCCGAATCTAAAAATAAAATATACTCTCCGCTTGCTCGTTTCATTCCCTGATTTCTAGCATTACTCAATCCTCCATTTTGCTTCAAATGGATTACTTGAATTCGCTGTTCCTCTCCGCTAAGCCGATCACAAATCTCTCCTGACCGATCATCGGAACAATCATCAACTAATATCAGTTCCCAATTGGAATACGTTTGATTTCTAACACAGGAAACCATCTTTTCCAAATACTTTTCTACATGATATACTGGCATTACAATGCTGTATTTTCTGCCTTGCATTTCTTCCTCCATATATCTTAAAAGCTATTTTCATATTTTTTATCAAAGTATTTCGCTTTAACAAATGACATTATTTTCTTTTTCCATTGAACCTTCTCAATACTAATAACTGGAATTTCATGATAAGGAATTTGATTCTGATGCACCCAGACATTCAACAAAAGTTCACTTATTCTTCCAATATACCGAGCTTGAAATGCATTATATTTACTACAATCAATTCGATGTTCCAGTCGTCTCAAAATTGGAAATAACCACTCACAGTATTGATCAAATAATTCTTTTTTCATAATAAACATATTAAACATATGCCCTTTTCTCTGCCGCATTACCCATTCAAATGCTGCTTCATAGTCTGGACAAGTTTCTCGAATAATGTTTCTCGTTTCTTCCAAATGTTCTGGATAATGCGTATGTCCATAATGGGAAGCAATTGTTTCTATTATATAATTTCTTTTTTTCGGCAATATCAAATCATATTTTTTAACAAGACGTTTTATCTGTCTTTCTGTTAAGATCAGAGAAAATGGATCTTTTTTCCATCTTTTTAATGGTGGTACAACCGTAAAATAGCGTCTGTAATGAACAAGTCCATAATAATCTGCCTGCGTATTCTTCCACATCCAGTACATTCCTGTCAGTTCACAATACAACGCATTCTTTTCCGAAATATTATCTCCTTCGTCATCTCCTTGATAACCGATCGGCTCTTTTCCATACTTTCCTACTTGCACAGGAAGATAACAAGCCTCCTGTGGCATTTGATACTCTTTATGAGCCGCAACAATAATCTCTACTTTCATTATTTTCCTCCTGGTTCCTAAGCTGCTTTACCAGTAGCCACGTTCCCAATGATCATAAAAAGGCATTGGACGATAAAAACACAAATCCTTTGGATCTGCCTGCTGATAAAAATGAATTAACTTTTCACGCTCTTTTAGTCCTAGATCAACCCAGTCCAAAAAGTCAATTTCACAGTTTGCCATAGCTGAGTTGCATCTCGTACATGTTAGTTCACGCAATAAACTTACCATTCTAGTATGCCCACATTTGGGACATATAAATACATACATCATTTTCTTATCCTCCACATATAGATCATTCGATTATCTTTATCAATCGTATCTTAAATTGAATTTTTCAATTATCTTGTGGAATATAGTAAGAGAATTACTCTCCATAAATCATTGATTTCAAACCTTCTCGATTTGCCTCAAAATCAATTTCGAGTACCTCTTGTCCCCCAACTACTAAATCATTCCATGTGCCATCCATTGGAATACGATTTTGTATAATATCATATTTCATATAAAAAACTGATTTGGCTATCATTTTTGTCAAATCCATATTCCCAATATTTGTTGTTATATCAGGAAGAATGATTGCAGAGATCTCATATAATTCTTTTGGCGACGCTGTTTTTAACTGCTGAAAAAGACCATCCAATACCGTTCTCTGCCGTTCGGTTCTTGCAAAATCGGTTCCTATATAGCGAATTCTAGAATATGCCAATGCCTGCTTTCCATTTAGCTGATAATTTCCTGCCTGCGCTAACTGCCCATCATTTACTGGTAAGCCCTGTAATGTATTAATTTCTGCAATATAGCCATTTAGGTATCCTAACTCTTCTTGTGTAACCGTAATTGGTACACCACCTAATTTATCAATAATTCCCATAAAGGAAAAGAAATCCACTTTCGCATAAGAATCAATTGGAATTTTAAAATTATTCTCAATTGTCTGAATCATTAATGCCGCTCCGCCCATTTGATAAGCATGATTAATGCGGTTTTTTCCATAACCTGGAATTTCTACATAACTATCTCTTAAAATAGAAGTCATAACTATTTTTTTTCGATTCTCGTTAATAGACAACACAATTATTGCATCAGAACGACTTGCTTCTCCGCTTACTCTCTCATCTGTACCAAGAAGTAGTATATTTTTTACCCCCTTTTGCTCTGCCAGTACATCGGCAGAACGCTCCGACTGAGCAATTGGTTCATAATTAGTTCTAGAAACATTACTATAAATAAGAATAAATGCTCCTACTGCTGCAATTGCAGCAAGCAAAAACGTAATTACTAATGCAATCAATACAATTTTCCATTTCGCTGTTTTTTTCTTTTTTAATGGCTTTCTTCTTACAGTACTGCTGGAATTTCGTTTTGAAGAAGTTTGCTTCGTTCCTCTTGGAGTTACTGTTTGCTTCAATGAAGCAGAGCGAGTTTTTTGTGTATTTGTCTGGGTTGGCGCCTGACTTTTCTTTTGTTTCGCCTTATCTTTTTCTATTTGAATACTACGTTGTTGTGTATCATTTTTTATTTGTCTCTTTGCCGATTCTTCTACCGCTTTTTCAGAAGACTGATTTACTTTTCTTCTTCCTATTGTATCAATCGTAGCAACTGGTTTTCTTACTGGCCCTGCTGCCAGGTTTTTATTCCGCTTTTCTTCTACTGTTGCAACAGGCTGTCGAACCGTATGTTTTATTCCTGTAGAGTTTTCAAAATTTTCAACTTCTTTTACCTGTCCCTGATTCAGTAACTTTTTTTCTCCTTCTTGTATTTTAGGAGTCGTTTTGCCTGAACTTTCCAGATTGGAAGCAAACTTTGCAGTTGCTGCTGCCTGGGCAGACTTTGACGCCACCGCTTTGGAAACTGTCGCCGCTGTTTCAGATGAAACAGGCTTTTGGGCAGAACCTTCTGTTTTTTTCTGTGTTGTAGTACGCCCCATCTGATTTTGACTCGTTTTCGTTTTATTTATTTTTTGTCTTTGAATTTTAGGCTGTGGTTTTTTGGCTGGCAATTCTTCTCCTGCCTCTAACCGTTCTGCCTCCAACCTATCTTGTATCATTCTAGCACGCTGTAGAATTCTTATCTCCTCATCCGTTAATTTTGCCAAAGAAACACTTCCTTTCGTCTCGTAACTCCTTTTCTAACGAGCCCCGGCTCGCTGAAAAACGGCAATACATGTCTTTAATATAATTTTAATATCCAGTGATAACGACCAATTATCAATATACTTTAAATCCAATCGAACGACCTCTTCAAAGTCTTCAATATCACTTCTTCCGCTTACTTGCCACATTCCAGTAATTCCAGGCTTAATGCTCAGTCTTCGCTTATGATATCCTTTATATTGCTGAAATTCATCTACTGTCGGAGGGCGTGTTCCGACTAAACTCATGTCTCCTTTTAATACATTAAAAAATTGAGGAAGTTCATCAATACTTGTTGCACGAATAAATTTTCCAACCTTTGTTACTCGAGGATCATCTTTCATCTTAAACATAAGACCCTTCATTTCATTTTTTTCCATTAATTCCTTCTTTCGTTCTTCTGCATCCAT
Source organism: Candidatus Fimimorpha faecalis (assembly GCA_018712075.1). Lineage (GTDB taxonomy): Bacteria > Bacillota > Clostridia > Lachnospirales > Lachnospiraceae > Fimimorpha > Fimimorpha faecalis. The sequence continues at coordinate 14,558 of DVHN01000193.1, read as the reverse complement.
ATACATAGAACGAAATTTATAAATATAGAAATATCGTCCATTTCTTCCCACACGTTTTTGTTTGAAAAAAAGTGGACCTGGAGATTCAATCAACAAAAAAGGAGCTAAAACAATAGATACTACAATAGTAATTACACAACCAACTAATCCTCCTACAATATCCATTAACCGTTTTAGCAACATTTTTTCTCCATCAAAAAAATTAGTTGCAAAGGAAACAACGGGATAAACTCCAATCATTTCTGCTCGCTTATTAAACTGCTCCGCCCCTGGCAGCAATTTCATTGTTAAATGGACAACAATCCCCATACTTTCTAATTCTTCTACAATTTGTAAAATCCATTCTTCTTCTAAATTTTTTGTATTAATTAATACATCGTCTACTACTTGTTTCTTTATATAAGAAATCATATCTTTCTTATTGGCTACAATTGGAACTCCACAAATCGTTCCCCCTACTTCATCCACATCCAATAGAATTACTTGATCCACACTTGGATTCATATAAGTTCCATCATTTAATGTATGAATCACTTGCTCTGCTTCCTTCTTCTCTGCAATAAGAAGCATTTTTGGCATCCATTCGCTATTTTTTCTTTTTAAATATTTTTTTAATTTAGCCCTTGCAAAATAGTCCAATACCACTTGCAAAATACAAGTAATAAGAAACGCTCCTCTTGAAAACTCACTCGCATTTTTGGTAAAAAACAATAATACTACTGCAACTGCTGCTACCAGTATTGTTGTCTTTACTACGCTCATTAATTCCTCTACATTTGCACGCTCTAAAAAATACTTACTAGAGTTAAATAATAGCGCAACAATCAGATATGCCGCTAAAAAGGCATAATTATTTCCCCATAAAATAAAACGTCCCAAGTATAAATCAATCCATATATAAGACGCTGCCACAAAGGAAATGATGAGGCATACGATATCTATTATAAACATAAGCATTCTGATATAAATATCTCTATTCTTAGTCATATCTTTCTCCTGATTTTTGGTAATCTAGTAGTTCATTATACACTAAACCCTTTTAAATATCAACTAATTTACATTACGGAAAGATTTTTTTCCATACTAATCTGCCTGATGGAGAAGACGAATATCTACTTGAGGAAGTGGAATAGAAATTCCCTCCTTATCGTATGCATCCTTTACTTTTTCTTTAATATCTCTAAGTACTGGCCAATAATCATCCACTGTTGTCCAAAAATACGCCTGAACAATAATGGAATCCTCTTCCAACTCTCCTACGAACACTTGTATTGGAGGATCTTCCAAATGATTTTCTTTTCCAATAACTTCTTCCATAATCTCCTTTGCTCTTTTCAAATTTGATTCGTAAGAAATGCCTATTTTTAATTCAATTCTTCTTCTTCCCTCTTTGGTAACATTAGTAACACAGTCTTTTGTCAAAAGTGAATTTGGCACAAATATTGTTTTTCCATCCAGCGTCATTAAAATTGTATAAAGCATTCCTACCCGAGTCACCGTTCCCTCATGTCCATGTTCATCAATAATATAGTCTCCAGAACGAAATGGCGTTAAACAGATCAATATCACGCCTCCTGCCAAGTTTGCAAGATAATCTTTCAAAGCCAGGGCAACTCCAATGGCAATTGATCCCAAAATCGTAAACAATGGTGTTAATGGCAATTGAAAAATTCTTGCAATATATAATAAAATTAATGCATATCCAATTGTTTTTATCGTTCCTCCAGCAATTGCCCTCATCGTATCATTGGCATGATAATGAATTAACGCTTTGTCTACGATATTATTCAGCCAACGCATCAATTTTTTCCCTACAAGCCATAAAATAATGGCAACCAGAATTCTAACACATAAAATTGCCAGATTTGGAGCAATTTGATGAAAAAGAGATTGTACTTGCTGTTCATCTACTGTAACTTCCGTCCCTGTTACAGAATTGACAATATCCTTTATCAATGAATCCATCACTTTTTCCTCCATAATTTTTTTTCTATTTTACCTTGAATTCCGTTAGATTGCAACTATTGTTCACACAATCGTAACGATTTTCTTTTTCAGGAAATTTCTTTTCTTGTCACCTACCTATTTCTGTGATACTATAACATTCAGAAATAAGAATTTATAAACAGGGGGTTTTACTATGGCAGGATCTACATTAGGAACTATTTTTAGAATTACAACTTGGGGAGAATCCCATGGCAAAGGAATCGGCGTTGTCGTAGATGGATGTCCAGCTGGACTTTCTCTTTGCGAAGAAGACATCCAGCAAATGTTAGACCGCAGACGTCCTGGTCAAAGCAAATTTACAACACAGCGTTCTGAGAGTGATACCGTCCATATTTTATCTGGCATTTTTGAAGGAAAAACAACTGGAACACCAATTTCCATGGAAGTACGCAATGAATCACAGCGTCCAAAAGATTATTCCGATATCGCCAACTATTATCGTCCTGGACACGCAGACTTTACATTTGATGAAAAATATGGTTTTCGAGATTATAGAGGAGGAGGACGTTCCTCTGGCCGTGAAACAATTGGACGAGTTGCTGCTGGAGCCATTGCCAAAAAATTATTGAGCGAATTTGGTATTGAAATCACTGCGTATTCAAGAGAAATTGGAGGAATTTCCATTCGTTCCTTTGATAAAGAAGAAATTGAACATAATCCATTTCGAATGCCAGATGCTCTTGCAGCATCAAAAGTATCTGAATACTTAAAACAAAAAATGGCAGAACGTGATTCTGTAGGAGGAATCATCGAATGTATTACAACTGGTTTGCCTACTGCCCTTGGAGATCCTGTTTTTGAAAAATTGGATGCCAATCTTGCTAAAGCCATTCTTTCCATTGGAGCGGTTAAAGGATTTGAGATTGGAGACGGATTTCGAGCAGCACGTGCATGTGGTTCTGAAAACAACGATGCATTTGAGCTGAGGAATGGAAAGCCGACAAAAGTTACAAACCATTCTGGAGGAGTTCTGGGAGGTATTAGTGATGGAAGTGAATTAATTTTCCGTGCAGCGATCAAACCAACTCCTTCCATTGCCAGTACACAACACACTGTCACAAAAGATGGAAAAGAAATTGAAATCAACATTAAAGGACGGCATGATCCAATTATTGTCCCTCGTGCAGTTATCGTTGTGGAAGCAATGACTGCGCTTGTACTCACAGACGCTTTATTACTCAACTTGTCTAGCCGAATGGATTATATAAAAAAGATTTACTCTTTATAAAACTTTTTCAACAGCAAAAATGCATCTTGAAATGGTATTTCTTACCAAATCAAGATGCATTTTTAAGAGAAGAAATTTTTAAGGCAATTTTCTTTCACTGTGAATTTTATTTTACTGCTCCATTTACTACACCATTTAAGATTTGTTTCTGACATATAATGTAGAAGATTAAAATTGGCAGTAACGCAAGTAAGTATGAAGCAAACGCTAAATTATAGTTTGTTCCAAACTGAGTTTGGAAATTTAACTGCGCCAAAGGCAATGTATTTTTTCCAGTACCTGACATAATAACAAGAGGTGTCATTACATCATTCCAAGTTGACATTGCTGTCAAAACTGCTACTGTTGCATGCATTGGTTTCATAATTGGGAAAATAATGCTCCAATAAGTACGCCATGTCGTTGCACCATCTACACGAGCAGCTTCTTCTAATGCCAATGGAATATTTTTTAAATATCCTGAATAAAGTAATAAGTTCATTGGGAAGAAAAATACCGTATAAAGTACGATTACACCAAAACGATTTGCAATTCCCATCTGTGCTGTCTGCTTTACAAGTGGCATCATTAAGATTGCGAATGGCACGAACATACCACTTACAATATACAGATACACAACATTGTACCACTTCTTTTCTCCTTTATTTCTTCCAATGGCATAACCAGCAATTCCATGAATTATAATTGATAATACAACAGTGGAAACGGTCAATAACAAACTGTTGCCAAGTGAATTCCAGAAATCTGTTACTTCCATAGCTTCTGCAAAGTTAGCAAAACTCCAGGATTTTGGAAGTGCTAATGCACCAGCGATATCGTTGGTCATTTCAGTTGGCTGTTTGAAAGCAATCATAACGGTCATATACAAAGGAAAGAAGATTGTAATACATCCAAGAATTAACAAAATTGTAATTGGCCAATTAACTCTTTCTTTTGCTCGTATTTTTTCCTTACTCATAACTGTTCCTCCTTCTTACCTAAGAATCCCATTTGGAATACAGAAATTGCTACAATTACTACAAAGAATACAAATGCATTTGCACTCTGGAATCCAAATTGTCCTCCACTCATACCATTTTGATAAATCAAATAAGAAATTGATTCTGTACTCTGAGATGGACCACCCTTTGTTAATGCCATGATTTGATCGAATACCATCAAAAAGTTTTTCATACACAATACCATATTAATTGTGAAGAATGGCATAATTAATGGGAATGTTAATGTTTTAAATTTTTTCCATCCATATACTCCATCAATGGAACCAGCTTCATATACATCTTCTGGAACGGTTTGCAGACCAGAAATATAAATAATTGTATTCATCGCAATCGACTGCCATGCTCCGACAATTACGATAGCAATCCAGGCTTTGCTTGTACTGGACAAAAAGCTGCTGCTCAATGCTTCAATTCCTAATGATTGTCCAATTGCTGGAAGAATGTAAGTAAAGAAGAAACTAAAAATATAACCAACAACTAATCCACCAAGGATGTTTGGAATAAAATAAATACCACGTAATGCACTCTTTCCTTTGATTTTACTATTCAGTCCAAGTGCTAAAATTAGACTGACAACATTAACAAGTATTGTACAAACAATCGCATATTTAAATGTGAACAGATAGGAATTTATTACTCTTTCATCTCCGAATAAATCGATATAGTTTCTCAAACCTACGATATCATAATCTCCATATCCTTTAAAGTTTGTAAAACTATACATAAATCCCTTAATCAAAGGCAATGTATTAAAGCAGAAGAACAGCAATACAACTGGTATGGTGATCAGTAAGAATGTCAGATCCCGATTCGTCATTTTTTCTTTTTTCTTCATTATTTTTTCCTCCTCTCTAATTTTCACCTGAATTTTCTTCCTCGTAAGCCTGCACTTTTCGGATTAAATCTCGGTTATAACGAGTCCAATCGGTATCAAACTTATTTAAGAATGTATCTACTGCGGTATCACTCTCATCCATTAAGAATGTCTGAATCAGAGCATCTACTGACATTTCAGATGGATAATGATGATCCTGATAATCGGCAAGTTTACCTTCTTCAATATAGGAAGACATACCAGATAACATCGTAGGAAGTACAAAATCTCCCTCTTTACAAGGAACAGCACTTTGATCATCAATATATGCCTGTACATTTTCATCTTCTAATAAGAAATCCAATACTTCATATGCTGCTTCTTTATTTGGGCAATTTTCCATAATAGAGAATTGTAAGTCATTACCAGAATTTAAGATATTCTCTTCCGCATTATTACTTGCAGGGAAAACGAAAGAATCAATGTTCATATCTGGATTTACTGATTTGATTTGTGGAACCGCATAACTTCCAATTACATACATTGCAGATTCCCCTCTTGCAAACGCCGTACATGCATCGTTATAGGAATATGCAAAAGGATCGTCCTGTGCATATTGAAGCAATGCTTTTGTACGCTCTGCTACTTCACGATACTGTTCTGTAAATGTAGTTTCTCCTCGATTTACCTGGGCACATACATCTGATGGAGCTAAATCAACACTAATTGCATTCCATGGAGCCAGACAAGTCCATGTATCTTTAAATCCAAAATACAATGGCTGAATTCCTGCATCTTGAATACTCTCACATAACGCAGTAAACTCATCCCATGTCGTAGGAATTGTCCAACCATGTTGATCAAATAAATCTTTGTTGTAGAGAACCCCCGCTGCATTAGCCATATAAGGAACAGCATAGACTCCATCCATTGGAATAAATTCCAATTCCTTATCCACTGCTAAATAGGCATCTTTGATATTATCCAATCCCTCATAATCCGAAATATCCATTAACATATTCGAATCTAAGAAATTAGAGTAATTAATATCTCCTCCAATTCCTATGATATCTGGATAATCTTCACGGATGAAACGAGTCTTTAAGATCGTCATCGCATCATTTGGAGAATCAATCTTCAGTTCAATATCATCATGTGTTTCATTAAACTTTTGTTCCAGCGCTTCAAATACTTTTACGGCTTCTGGTTTGTACTGCACAATTTCAATTGTAACTTTCCCATTATCCTCCTGTCCATTTCCGCAACCACTCATAATTGTTGCTGCTGCCATTATACCTGCAACTAGCGAAGTCATGACAACTTTCCTGTTTTTTCTCATGAAAAACATCCTCCTTCCTGAGTTATTATTATTTTATTATAATCATAGTAAACTAATTTTTTCTGTGAAACCAACTTTCTTCAATAAAGAAACTATGCTGACTTTGTACACTCGAAAACATCAGTTTAAAATGATTTATATATGTAAATACAAAACAATCTTTTTCAAGATAGCTTCATATTTTCCACTAATAGGATTATATTAATAAAACACAAATTCCCTACAGATTTAAGATAATATATGTGCAATTTATTGCTATTGCAAAATTACACTTTCTTAATATTTTTAAATCTTTTTTTATTTTTTTCATCAAAAAGTACAATGATATCCTTCTCTTTCTTTTTATTATTTGTATATTGTATTTAAATTTTACGTTTATTATAATCATATTTTTGCCAAAAGTAAATATCATACATTGGAAATAATATGTTATAATTCTGCATCTATACAATATATGTCATATATGCTATAATTTTGATATATAAGATCGGTGATTTGTTAAAAACAGCAAACAAGAAAGGAGTTCTTTTATGTCAAACAATGTATTTCGATTATTTCCAAATGAACGCTATATAGACTTAAGACTGATTCAATATGGCAAAGAACAATGTACCCCCAATTATTCTTATGGTCCTGTTACAAGAAACCATTTTCTATTCCATTACATTTTATCTGGAAAGGGACGTCTCTCTTCTACGAATTCTCATGGCGATACAAAGTTCTATTCTCTCTCTGCTGGCATGGGATTTTTAATATTTCCAGATCAGATCAATACGTATACCGCCGACACCAATAATCCATGGGAATATATGTGGCTCGAATTTGATGGAATCAAATGCTTAGATATTTTGGCTTCTACAGGACTCTCATTCGATCAGCCGATTTATCATGCTGCTGATAAAGAACTACAAAATAAAATGCGTAATGAAATGCTTACCATTATTGAACAGGAAAACGAGAGCTCATTGTTTTTAATTGCCCATCTCTATTTATTTTTAGATTATTTTGTACGTTCCTCCTTCAATCATACCGAATTGACTGGCGGCAATCTTAAGGATCTTTATATTAGAGAGGCAGTCACATTTCTAGAGCAAAACTATTCTCATTCCATTACTATTGAGGATATGGCAAAATTCTGTAATTTGAATCAGAGTTATCTTGGAAAGATTTTCAAACAAACCTTAAATCAAACTCCACAACAGTTTCTTATTTATTTTCGGATGAATAAAGCCGCAGAATTTCTAAAACATACTACGATGCAGATCGGAGAAATCTCTAAACTGGTAGGATATCCAAATCAATTAAATTTCTCTCGATCTTTTAAAAAGATTTTTGGTGTATCACCTCAACACTGGAGAGAAGAAAATCAATTATTACACAAATAAACATTTTATTTCTACGTATTTACTATCAATTTAACTTATAAAAATAGAGAATCACTGAAATTATTTTTTACTTCGTTTTTTGTGATTCTCTATTTCCTTCTATATGAAATTGTATTAGGTTGTTAAATACGTCTGGTATCCAGCTCTGCGAAGTCTCTGTTCCATACGTACTGCATTATCTAAATATTGAAATGCCCCTACCTGTACTTTGTACAAGCCGTCCTCAAAGATTGTAAATGCTGGATAACCTTCTTGTTGCAATTGCTCCGTCAGCTGATAAGCAAATTCTCGTTTCCGAAATGCCCCAACTTGAACACGATATAACCGTTTGGAATGATTTGGATCATCTGGACGATTGGTTCCTAAATAACGCAAAATACCATTTGCAATTGCCTCTGCAATTTCATTAAATTTTTCATCGAATTGTTCATTATCTTCCTCATTATCAATAAATCCAACTTCTACCAGCACTGCCGGCATTTGGGAACGTCTTAATACTGCTAAATTAGGACGAGGAATTACTCCACGATTTTCAAATCCTACCATTTCCAGTTCTTCATTAATATCTTCCGCTAAAGCAGAAGCCTCATTTCCACTTTTATATACAAGAGTTTCAATCCCACTTGCACTTCCTGGTATTGGCATTGCATTTCGGTGAATGGAAACAAGATAGTCAACTCCTGCTTCGTTCGCAATTTGTGCCTTTCTCACAGGAGAATCATAAACATCCTCCGTTCTTGTAAATGTAACATCAACTCCATTTCTTTCTAAAATCTCCCCAACCGCCAAAGCCAGACGTAATGTATCATCTTTTTCTCTGCGTCCTTCATATACTGCACCTGGATCACGTCCGCCGTGGCCTGCATCAATTGCAACTTTTGCCATATCTTACTCCATTACATGCTATCATTATAATTTATGAAAAAACAGAAAAAGAGTGAACACTCTCATATGAAAAAGTATTATATTCCAATTCCTATTTCTTATTGCAATTCCACATTCGATATCCCACTAATACAACTACAATTGGAATACACAAAAACAGGCTAATTGGGATAATCCCCATCCGATACCATTCGCATTGAAATGCCGTTAGAACATTTACAACTGCCAATATAGGTTTTAATTTTTCATTTATAAAGGAAATTAACGCATTTTCATATGCAATTGTTCCAATTAGTCCGATCGTTAATGGAATTACAAATAAAATTACTCCGCCCATCAATCCCTGGGTTGGATTTAAAAATAACTGTGCCAGAAACGCAGCGATAATTCCAATATAAATTCCAACAAAAATTCGCATAACTATTGTCAGTATCATATAATTAAAAATTGAACACTCTAATTTCATATTTGCAAACTCAGGAAATGACTGGATAAGAAACTCTGTATTTTGTGTTCCATATCGCATAAAATAAGATATAACAGGAAAAATCCAAACAATTACCGTATATCCAGCCCCTAATGCTGCCGCAATTTTAATTTTATTCCAAAAAATCCGTTTGTTCTGGGGCATGGCATATAATAAATGATGCATATTCCGTTTCCTTTCTTGATAAAATATAGCACTGGTTGACAATAAAATCGCAATTACAGCAATCAAAGTATATTTTATTTCATTTTTTGTATCAAAGAAGAAGCTTCCAATCTGATTCTCATTCACAAATGCAACGTTTTTATTTTTTTGTTGTTCTAAATGATCTGCTTGCTTTACTATTTGTTCCATTGCCTTTCTTTGTCCTTCATTCATCATTTCCAAATTAGTACTCATCATTTGAACAATTTTCTGTTTTTCCTCTGTATATTCTCCTTCTACTTCTACAATAGATTGATTATAATAAAACTCCGTCTGACTAATAAATTTTGTCTTAGGAATCCATCCATATAAGCCAATCCCAATTAATACAAAAATGAAAATCCAAAGTTTTTGGTTCCAAAAGATTTTATACAGTTCATAATAGAACACTGTTTTCCATACATGTCGTTCTTTTCTCTCCATCCGTCTAAAAATTTTTATTCTGAATTGGGACCGTTTTATTTTTAAAGCAGCCAAAATACTAATCAAGCTTATGGAAGCTGCAAAAATAATTGCAGCATGAAGCAGAGAAACGGGATAAGAAAACAAATTCAGATTTTGATAACTTCCTACTATTTTTTTTATATCCAGAATTCCAACTAAGTTTAAATATTGAAACGTTTTTGCAATTGGAGATTCTGGAAGAAAAAACCATAAAGAAAAACTAATGCATAGTAAAATTCCAAATATTATCCATGCCAAATTACTTCCATTCCAACGAATTGCTAATAGCTGACATACTGTAGTAATAAAAAGCAATGCGACCAATTTTCCTATACAATAACAAACGCAATACATGCCAATCGTTAATGGAAATGGCACATTACGAAAATCTGGAATTCCCTGTATATAGGCAGAAAAATCAAATTGAAAATTCATTATTGTTATCATAAGATTGATCCCATATAACAAGATCCCCAGTCCAATCACAGCAATCCATATGGCGCACATCTGAGAAAATCGAAGTTTCTCCCTTCCATTTGGTGTTGCCTGTATTAAATTTGCCATCCCACTTTTATTATCTTGCCCAAATTGCTGAAAACAAAATAACCCGATAATAAGAATCATTAAAATATCAGTCAAATAAAAGTTTTGGAATAATTTCATTCCTGTCTCATCCACAGGTTCTATCTGAATTGATTCCATCCGCTTAAAATCTTGCACCGTCTTTTTAATATTTCTATTAGAAAAACTCCCCTCTTTTGAAAAAATTGATACACGTGTCATTTGATCGGCTCGTTCCTGCATTTGACCAATAAAAGCTTCATATTCCAAAACAGCCTGGTATTCCCTTGACATTTGATACAATACGCTGGCAGTCAAAATTGTAACTCCAGAATCACTTTGTCTTTCAGACAACAACTTGATTGCCTCTTCCCAGCTTTTACATTGTGTTTCTATTTTTTCTGTCCATTCTCTTCTTATTTTCATCTCTTCTTCTGTAGGAATAGACGGAATAAGAGAAACATAATAAATTCCTAAATTTATAAATACTAAAAACAATAAAATCCACTTAATTCTTCCAGAAAATAGTTTTTTCAATTCAAATCCGACCAATTTCATTTTGACTTCTCCGTAAATACTGCCAGATAAACTTCCTGTAAATTTGGAAATCTCGAAACAACTTGAATTTGCCGCTCTTCCAATTGTTTTCTTTTCCTCCCATCCCCTAATAATCTTACTTGCAAGTTCCCATCTGGCATTTCCTGTAAGTTACTTATGACAGCTTCCTGCTCTAGTTGTTCAAACTGTTCTGAATTTACAATACATTCTAATACGCCGTCGTTTAGCCATTCACATAAATCTTTCGGCGTACCTTTTTTCTGAATCATCCCCTGCCCCAATAAAACAATTTCCTTTGCAATGGATTCCACATCTGATACAACATGTGTTGCAATTAATATAATCTTATTTTCTGCAATTCGACTAATAAAATTGCGGATTTTAATTCTCTCCTTAGGATCCAAACCAGCTGTTGGTTCGTCTAAAATAATCAATTCTGGATTCCCTAATAACGCCTGCGCAATTAGAATCCGCTGCCTCATTCCTCCAGAAAAACTTCCCAACTTACGATGCTGTACCTCCAAAAGTCCTACAATTTCTAATACACGCTGCACTTCAGATCCAATCTCCTTCTTTGCAATCGCCTTCAATACAGCCATATATTCCAAAAATTTCTTTGCTGAAAAATTTTCATAGATTCCCTGATTTTGCGGCACATATCCCAACCGCTTCTTATATTCCTTTTCACAATTTTTTATATTTATACCATTATAAAAAATCTCTCCACTCGTTGCCTGTAAATTCCCTGTAACAATTTGAATTAATGTTGACTTGCCTGCGCCATTTGGCCCTAATAATCCATACACTCCCGTACCTAATGTCAAAGACACATCATTTAACGCTATAATATTCCCATAATTTTTCTTCATATTTGCTATTTCCAGCAACATTTCCTTTCTCCCTTCCGTTCACTTCACACTCTTTTCCATCATTCTAGTATTAACTCTGGCACCAATTCTTTTCCATCTCCTAACTGGCTCTTATCTACTTTATAATATGCTTCGCCTTCTCTGATAAACAGATACCTATCATTTCCACTTATAAATTCAGCTGCCATGGAAAAATCTTTATGAGAAATCGTTCCCATCAGTCTGCCGTCATATGTATAAATATAGTACTTTTGCTCCTCAATTGGAGCCGCATTTCCTCCATATGAGATATCCTGTAAATACACGTATTGATCATCTGCTTTTATAATTCCTGCACCTCTTGCAAGTGCTTCAAAATCATCTTCCGTTAACACTCTTTTTTTCTCTCCATCTAAACTACATTCATAATATTGTCTTTTCCAAGTCTGCTTTTCCACATTCTCTTCTAACTTGTCAGATATATACAAACAATCTTTCCCTACAACGAAAGAACTAAAACTATGTTCTGCAATATCACATAGATCTTTTACTTCATTAGTATCCAGATTAATCATGATACCATGTGTGGATGTATTATCAGGATCAAAACTGTCTAATATAAAATAACAATAGTTCTGATAACATTCTAGCCAATTAATTGTTACCTCTTCATAATTACTTGTTTCATATAAAACTTCCACACTCGATGGTTGCTTAACTGGAAATTTTGTGATGGATACGGTCGGATTCTTTTTTCCTTCTATATATTTAGATTCATATAAAATCATATTTCCCTGATGAATACAGGCCGTATTAATCGATCCATCTCCCAAATAAACTTGTTTTCGATTACTTCCATCTATTTCTAACTCATAAATAGCATCTTTTGAAACCAAATCAGGAACTCTCCCATCTGCCAGTACATAAATTTTTCCATCATAATAATTCATTGCTTTAGCTTCAAAGAAATATGCATCACAATTTTCCTTATTCCCATCACTCTCATTTTCATGCAAACATTCTGGTTTACTACATACAATAGAGGACTCCTTTAATTCATCATCCATAAAAACCAGGTATTCTCCAAAAATCCCCTTTCCTTCTAAAAAATAATAACCATCTGGCGTCTCCATAATCATATTTCCCCAACCTCTCATAAAACCACGCTGATAATCCCAAAATGCTGGTTCAGAATGATTATTACCACACGCAGACAATAAAAATATCATCACCAATAGTAAACTTCCCATCTTCCTTCTCATAAATATCCCTCACGTATTTCCTTAAATTCTTATAAACTTAAAAATTATAGCATCTATTAAATTTTCTACTTTTCAAAAATAAATTTAAGTTGAGAACTAGACTTTTAGATCTATGACTAATTCTCAACTTTAAATTTTCCTACATTAGAAACGCATCAAAGCAAAAAATTTTCTACAGTTTTATGATAATTTTAATTAAAACTTCTACAAAGCAATTATGGCAATGATTTCTCCCAAGTTTTTACTTGACCTTGATCCAAAACCCATACTTTATGATGAGAAGTTATCGTATTAATATATCCATTAATATTTGCTGTTGCTGAAATGGCAGTTATTCCTGTTGCTGTTTTTGTAACAAATTTACCTGGCTCACCATCTGTATAAATTACATTAATTGTTGCTTCTACATTATTTGCTGTTGAACATGTTGTCACTGCTTGTGCACGAACACTACTTAATTTCTCATTAGAATACTCAATTTTATGTCCATAAGCAGTTCCCGTTGCTGCAAATGCTGGCATAACATTTGCAAAAACTGATCCAATTGTTACAAATATTGCAAGTACTTTTTTTCCTTTCCTCAGTACTTTATTCCTCCTTTACTTTTAGAACTTTATTTTAATTTTCTTTGTACCGAAAATCACCGACCAAATTATTTCCGCAATTACTGCATTTTGTGTCATGATGAATAAAGATTCTTAAATCTACCATTTTTCCACAGTGAGGACAGTGATAAAAAATTTTACTGGTTATTCCTGCAAATATCACTGCTATTATAAATGAAATTATCTTATGCTCTGGCAACACTATCATCAGAACAACACATACGAAAATCCAACTAAGTAATAGTAATATTCTCTTCGCATTCCATGCTAATGCACTCATAACACCACTTCCTATTTTATTTTTTTGCACTCCTATTTTCTATAAAGTATAAATTATTGCCGTTATCAAGCTTTCCTTCTCTTTTTTATGTAATATACCATTCCCACTGCTATAACTACACATGCCACGCCTGCAATAAGAAACGGAACAAAATAGTTTGATTCCTGTTTGTAGTAGTTTATTTGATAAACCGGTTCTGCAAGAGGAACTTCTTCATTATGAGAAAATGTAAAATGGGCAATAGCTCTAAAATATTTATATGAGCTTTTCATTTGTATTCCATACAAGACATATTTGTTACCAGGATTGTCAGCTGTAATATTTGTTATTCGTTCCCACTGACCTTCCACACTATTTTTTCCGTAAAGAACTGGTTCTACATTACCATATGGAAGAAAATAATCATTTAATAATATTTCTATTCGATCATTCTTAGAAACTTTTAATGGCTCTATGGAATAAATATCAAACAAACCATAAAAAGCAGACTTTCCATTTTCTTCTATACAGTAAGTATATGCCTCTCCATTATATTGTGTATTCACTGGTCGTTCTTTTATCTCATTGCCATCTATAATTATAATATTGGAGTAAACATAGGAATCAATTTCCTCTGCATTCTCGGGAAGAAAGTTTTTCTTATATTCTTC
>DVHN01000192.1 GCA_018712075.1 Candidatus Fimimorpha faecalis | reverse complement strand
ATTCTGACGCTTTTTTTCGGTAAATTTAGTGTATCATAAACATTTCATACCCACCATAGTGAATTTTATGTATTTACGCCTCCACTGTATGCGGCCTTCCCTCCAGCTCTTCCTTCACATAGTCCGTGCCCATAATCTTCTCAACCACGCCATCCACATTCAGGCGGTTCGTATTATGTGAAGTGTAAGCCTCATCGCCTTCTGTAGTCACCGTGCCTTCCACATAAAATTTATCGTAGTTCAGACCTCTCGCATCTGGGGCGATACGGTAATAATGGCCCATATCTACAGACCTCAGCATCTCTTCCCTTGTTACTAATGTTTCATATAATTTCTCGCCATGACGAGACCCTATTACTTTGCACTCGGTTTCCCCGAATACCTTCATGACGCCCTTCGCCAGATCCCCAATGGTGCTTGCATCCGCTTTCTGCACAAACAGATCACCAGGCTCTGCGTGTTCAAAGGCAAACGCAACCAGATCCACAGCCTCATCCAAATTCATAAGGAATCTTGTCATATTCGGATCTGTAATAGTGATCGGAGCCTTTCTTTTGATCTGATCGATAAACAAAGGAATAACAGAGCCTCTGCTGCACATTACATTACCATATCTCGTGCAGGCTAACACTGTGCCACCGCGCTCAAACGCCTTTTGCGCTCTTGCCTGTACCACCTTCTCGCCGACCGCCTTGGACATACCCATGGTGTTGATGGGATATGCCGCTTTGTCAGTAGAAAGAAATACTACACGTTCAACATGATTTTCCACTGCCGCGGTGATCACGTTATCGGTTCCGATAATATTCGTCCGTACTGCTTCCATAGGGAAGAACTCACAGGAAGGAACCTCCTTTAAAGCTGCTGCATGGAACACGTAATTCGTTCCGTACATAACGTCCCGGACGGAATCCACATTGCGGACATCTCCCACATAGAACTGCACCTTTCCGGCGTAGTCCGGGTATTGTGCCTGCAGGGTATGCCGCATCCAGTCCTGTTTTTTCTCATCACGGCTGATGATACGGATTTCTCCAATATCAGTGGTTAAGAAATGTTTTAGGACAGTTGATCCGAATGAGCCGGTACCGCCGGTGATGACTAAAGTTTTGTTTTTAAATGCTTCTGTAATATGCATGGTAATATTGCCTCCTCATTCATACTTTCTGCTATGTTGATTTTTAATCGCGACAAAAAATATCGCGAGTATATACTTTGTCTTTTACGTCATCCAGGCATGGATCATAGCGATTCGCAATAATCGCCTGTGATGCATCCTTGAATTTTTGCAAATCATTTATGACTTTGCTTCCAAAGAAGGTGCTTCCATCTTCTAGTGTCGGCTCGTAGATGACCACAGTGGCACCTTTCGCTTTGATACGCTTCATAACACCCTGGATGGATGATTGGCGGAAATTATCAGAGTTTGATTTCATGGTGAGACGATATACGCCGACAACGACTTCCTTTTCTTTGCTGCTATCATACTCATCATTGCTTCCGTAAGCTCCTGCGATCTCTAACACACGCTCCGCGATAAAGTCTTTCCTCGTCCTGTTCGATTCTACTATCGTAGACATCATGTTCTGAGGAACATCCTCGTAGTTGGCCAGAAGCTGCTTCGTATCCTTTGGAAGACAGTATCCACCATAACCAAAAGACGGATTATTATAGTGGCTTCCAATCCTCGGATCCAGACACACGCCATTAATAATTTCCTGTGTGTTCAAGCCTTTTATCTCAGCGTAAGTGTCAAGTTCATTGAAGTAAGAAACTCTGAGAGCCAGATAAGTATTGGCAAACAACTTCACAGCTTCTGCTTCTGTGAATCCCATGATCAGTGTGTCGATATTCTCTTTGATTGCGCCCTCTTGGAGCAAATCAGCGAATGTATTTGCCGCTTTCACCAGTCGTGCATTCTGCGTGTCCGTACCTACGATGATTCTGCTCGGGTACAGATTATCATACAGAGCCTTGGACTCACGCAAAAACTCCAGGCTAAAGATGATATTGTCACAGTGATACTTCTCACGTACAGATGTTGTGAATCCAACCGGAACCGTAGATTTGATGACCATAATGGCACCGGGATTATATTGGATCACAAGTTTTATCACAGTCTCTACGGCTGATGTATCAAAGAAGTTTTTCTTTGGGTCATAGTTTGTCGGTGCTGCGATAACCACAAAGTCTGCGCCGGTATACGCTGCTTCCGCATCCAGTGTGGCTGTGAGATTCAGCGGCTTGTTAGCAAGATACTCCTCTATATACTCATCCTGAATCGGAGATTTTTTCTGATTGATCAGATCCACCTTCTCCGGCACGATATCCACGGCCATTACCTGATGATGCTGAGATAGTAGTGTGGCAATAGAAAGGCCGACATATCCTGTCCCAGCAACTGTAATTTTATACTGTACCTGTTTGTCCAACTTCTTCTACCTTCTTTCTGATCTAAGTGGTTACATATAGAAATCCTTATACCATTCCGCAATCCTCAAACCATTGGAGGCACGTTCTCAAATCTGTACTTGGTTTAAATCCAAAATCTGCTTTTGTTTACCATGATATAAAAAACACTCTTACCCTACGATGTAAAAAACATCTTCCCCAACAAAGCAAAAAAGTGCTTGCAAAAACATTTTTCAAGGTATGCACTATCTACCTGTCGTTTACTTAAATAAGATTTCCTTTTTCTTTTGCAGGCGTGATAATAAATGACTAATCCAAAAATGTTGGAATATACAAAAAAATAATAATACGACTGCATTGTAAAATATTACAATTTCCCAGTTGTTTGTCAGATTGGCAAATAATCTAATT
This sequence comes from Candidatus Fimimorpha faecalis, assembly GCA_018712075.1. Taxonomy (GTDB): domain Bacteria; phylum Bacillota; class Clostridia; order Lachnospirales; family Lachnospiraceae; genus Fimimorpha; species Fimimorpha faecalis. The sequence goes on along the minus strand of DVHN01000192.1, from coordinate 1,329 downwards.
ATAGGGATTTTGAATATGACTCCTATTCCATAAAATACTATTTGTGTTTTTAACATCCCTATGCCATTTGCAATTGTTGTCAAGACAACATTCAAGATATATACACTTCCATAAAACGCGAATATTAAAGCAGTTACATAATTTACTGTAATTGCCTCATCCCCCAACCATATATTGATTATCCATTGTAAAAAAGGAATTATCAAAAATTCAGTTACAGATGCTAAAAGCGCTATGGCAAGAAGTACCTTGTTTGTTTTGATTAATGTACTATATTTTTTTTCTGCTAAATCTTTAGTCACTTTTGACCAGACTGGTGTTAAAGCCAACATATACAGTGAGCCTATAACTGTAAATAATTTGAAATAAATATTATATTCCACTACAAATTCGGATGAATAAATTTTAGTAATTATTATTTCATTAGTATTAATTAGTAACATGAAAAGGATTTGCGTAAAAAAGAAGGCCATGCCCATTGAAAAAATATGTCTCGAAGTTTGTTTGTCAATATACTTGAAAGACGGTTTGCATGTTTTTAATCTCCCGTGAAAAAAGAAGAATACTGTTGCCAAAAGCAAGGGTAAATTGACCGCAAATACATGAACGCAACTCAATAAAATTAAGTTTTTACCAATACTGTTGCTTTTATAAAGTGCAATAAAGATTAATGGAATCACACTTGTAACTAGCGTTAAAAAATTATTTAAAGAAGATTTTTGAAGAGCATAGATAATAGAATTAATTACTTTTAGCACAAAACTACAACATATTCCAACAAAAAGAATCATAAGAGAATACTGCAAGGCAATCTTGGATACAATCTGTGATGACACATTAAAAAAATCATTTAAATCAATCTGAGGGATGACTATTATACCTATTACAAGAACAAATATGATAAATATAGATAATATAGCATAAGTTGAAGATATTAATTTTTTGCAAAGAACCGTATCTTTTTCTACTAATGCTTTTGTCAGTTTGTTCCTCAAACCATTGCCTAAACCCAAATCGCAAATCAATATCCAAGAAATAATTGACAGTAATGTATACCATAATCCAAGCGCTGTATTATTATCAAAATATTTCATATATAACGGCATCGAAAAAACGGAAATACACAGCGATACCCCTTTGATAACAAAAGCAGAAATTATGTTACTAAATAAATTTTTATTATCTTTATTTTTCAATGTTGTTTTCAACATTGTTTTTAAATTCACATTGTTCATTTTTTATTCTTGTATGATGTTTATAGAAACAAAAATACCATATTTCCTTTCTTTTTGATATCGTGGTTTAATACAACTCAGATACTGTGGACTT
>DVHN01000191.1 GCA_018712075.1 Candidatus Fimimorpha faecalis | reverse complement strand
CGTACGCATGTACAGAATGAAGGCTGGCAAGATTGGGTAAGAGATGATGCAGTATCGGGAACGCATGGAAAGAGTCTGAGACTGGAAGGAATTGAAATACGCCTGATAAAAAAATAAGAAACGAGCAGTAAGTTAAAAACTTATTATCACTTCGTGTAATGTATAATTAAATTATTTGTAATAATGTAAAATAACTGGATAGGAAGAACGTTTTATTATAAAACAGTCTTTTTTGTCCAGTTATTTTTGTATAAAGACATAAATTAACGATTCGTCATTAGGAGCCCTGTGAAAAGGAAGATTCTTGTTTACGTTTTTTTATATAAATAAAATAGTATGGAACTTCATAAAGCAACATCACAGTCCATCCAATTGCGCAGGCAAAGCTAATTCCGTAAATTCCTAAATGAGGAACTAGAAGGACTGTGAAAATAACACGCAGGGAAGTCTGGATGAAAGTGGAGAGTAATGTTACTTGAATATTTCCCATTCCACGGAAAAATCCTTGAATTCCATTTGTAAAAGCGGGAAGAAGATAGAAAAAAGCCATTGTGGTTAGATATTGACTTCCAGGTGTTACGATTGCAGCAGCATTTGATTTATCTATAAAAAGATACATAATTGGTCTATTGAAAAGAAGAACGGTAATGCAAATAAGAATCCAGTAGAAAAATTCTAAACGGAGTCCATGAAGAAAACCTTGTTGGATTCGTTGCTCTTTTTTCGCTCCTCTGTTTTGTGCGACAAAAGTTGTAATAGCATGGGAAATGCTTTGCTCTGGTGTAAATGCGAAGTCATCGATTCGTGTAACTGCATTGTATGCGGCAATGATATCGACTCCCAATGTATTAACGGATCCCTGAATTAGTAGTTTTCCAATTGGCTGACAAGCCTGTTGTAGTGCCGTTACGGAACCGTATCGAATTGTTTGTTTTAATAAAGTTTGATTTATCTGGATATCTTCTTTTTTTAATTGAAGCAAAGGAATCTTTCTGTAAATATAAATAATAGAAAGAAGCGCAGATACCATTTCTGCGATAACTGTTGTAACGGCAGAACAGGCAATCCCGAAATGGAGCAGTCCGATTAAAATGATATCTAGTATGCCGTTTAAGAGTGAAGAAAATATCAGGAATTTAAGTGGAGTTTTAGAATCTCCAATACTCTTAAATGCAGCTGCCAATGTATTATAAAAATAAGTAAATGGAGTTCCGAGAAAAATAATTCTTAAATAAATGCACGTAATGGATAGTACTTCATCTGGAACGTTCAACAAGTCTAATATTGGAATTGTGAAAAGAATTCCAATGAGTGCCATTAGGACAGAAAAACCAAATCCAAATAAAAGTGTTGTGGATAATTCTTTTTTTAATCGTTCCCATTTCCCTGCTCCAAAAAATTCACTCATCAAGATTCCTGCTCCCATACAGATTCCTGAAATTCCAAGTATTATAAGATTTACTACAGGACTTGCCATTCCTGTCGCTGCAAGTGCCTCTTTTCCGATAAATCTGCCTACGATAATAGAGTCTACAGCATTATAAGTTAACTGAAATAAATTTCCTACTTTCTTTCATGAATGAATTGTAATTAAAGTTTGAATGGAGACAGGAAAAACTTATACTTGAAGTTTGCGGAATTCATAAAAGGCTCCTTTTTTCTCCATGAGTTCTTGCCATGTTCCAAACTCCACGCAGATACCGTTCTGGATAACACAGATTTTATCTGCATTACGAATGGTAGAAAGACGGTGAGCTACGATAAATGTGGTACGATCTTTCGTTAGATTTTCAATCGCATCTTGGATGAGTTTTTCAGAAATGCTGTCTAAAGCAGAAGTAGCCTCATCAAATAAGATGACACGAGGATTTCGGATTAACGCACGGGCAATGGAAATACGCTGTTTCTGACCACCAGAAAGTTTATCACCATGTTCTCCTACTGGAGTATCAAGTCCATTTGGTAAACTGTCGATCAAATGTTTTAAGTTTGCTGCTTCGACTGCTCGATTTAATTGTTCAGATGTAACATCCGAAAGGCCGTATGTAATATTGTCCTTTATAGAACCAGAAAAAAGCATAGTAGTTTGTGGTACGACGGCAAGAAACTGGCGATAACTTGGAAGATTAATAGAAGATAGATCTTTTCCATCAACAAAAATACGCCCCTGCTGTGGATTTAAAAATCCGATCACCATATTTAAAAGAGTGCTTTTTCCAGAACCAGATTCTCCGACAAGTGCAATCGTTTCTCCTGGATTTACATGAAATGAAATTCCGTTTAAAATAGGGGTCTGTGATTTAGGATATTGAAAATGGATGTTTTCAAAATCATAACCTCCAACTAGATAGGAGAGCGATTGTTTTCCACGATTATCTTCCACATCATCAGAATTTAATACTTCTCCGATACTGCGTACGGATTCCATACCTTTTGAGATCGTTGGGAGTAATGTAATAATGGAAGAAACTTGATTTACAATTGTAGTGAAATAACTTTGATAAAGTACAATGTCGCCTGCTTCAATCGTGCCATGCAGCGCTAACATAGCAGTAAATACAAGACAAAGTACTTGGAAAACTTGAAATGCTGCCCAGCTGACAGAACCAAAGGTAGATTGCACAATGTCCAGACGATATCCTTGTGCTGCGACTGTTTGGAGCTGTTCACTCATGCGTGCAGCTTCTTTTTCTTCCAATGCATGGGCACGAGTGACAGGAATCATTTCTACCATTTCCATTACTTGAGCTGACGTGGATTCCATTTCCTGACGAAATTCTTGATTGCGGCGTCTCATTGGAGTTTTAAATACAACAATAGTTAAAGCTGCAACTGGAACAGTTAAAAGGAAAAAGAAAAATACAATACGGCTGCGGAAAATAGTAACACTGAGAGCTACAACGATATTAATTGCAATATTCAAAAGGCTTACAAACATTTGAGAAGATAATGTTTCAACTGCTTCTACATCACGCATAATTTTGGACTGAATACGTCCTGACTGCATTTCTTTATGGTAAGAGATAGAAAGCTGTTGAATTTTTCGGACGAGTGTGCTTCGTAAACCTGCTTCTACACTTCGGGTTGATTTACTTTTAAATCGAGTATGAAGGTAATTCATTGGAACATTTAAGAGGATTAGGGCAATAACAACAACAGCATTTTGTAAAATTAACTGCCATGTATTTGATATATCTCCTGTCACATAATTCACAATATTGGCTGTGATAATGGGAAGTATCCAGACAGGACTATGCTTAATCACATAAAACAGTGTAGAAAGAAATAAATTACCATAATTTCCACGATAAATTCCAAGTAAAATTTTAACAGGATGATTTGCATGTCGATTATAACTATCCTGAAAAAGTTGATCTTTTACCTGAAAAAATGGGTACATGTCTTTTGATTGCTGGCTTGATTTTAGTGTTGATGAAAACTCTTCCATAAAAATTCTCCTTATTAAATTTAATGAACATAATTTCCATAAGATTCAATTATTATTATAGCTTTTATAATAATGTAAGTGCTTTCAGAAATAATATTAGCATATTATAATATATTTTCAAGAAAATAAGAAGATTTTTTAAACTTTTTTATATATTATTTATAGTATAGTCTTTTTTGAAGTTTTTATTGATTTTCTTCCTGTAATCATTTATACTGTAAATGGTGTACTGAGAACATATGCGTTCGTTTTAAGGTTTAGGACAGGGATTCTCGGGTATTTGTTTCCGAGTAGTTCACTTGTTAAAAATAGATCATATAACAATAGAGTTTATGGTGTTACGCATTCATGAAAGCTTGCGTTTGGGCGAGGATCAGAAACACTATTAGTTACGCTTGTAGTTTTAGGAGGAAAAATACTATGGTAAGAGCAATTGTAGGCGCCAATTGGGGTGACGAAGGGAAAGGAAAAATTACAGACATGCTTGGCCAGGAATCGGATATTATTGTAAGATTTCAAGGCGGAAGCAATGCGGGACATACGATTATCAATGATTATGGAAAATTTGCATTACATTTGTTGCCATCAGGTGTATTCTATGGACATACTACCAGTGTGATTGGTAATGGAGTCGCATTGAATATTCCTTATTTATTTAATGAAATTAATGAGCTTGTGAGTCGAGGAGTTCCAAAACCAAAGATTCTAGTTTCAGATCGAGCACAGATTTTAATGCCTTACCATATTGCATTTGATGCATATGAAGAGGAACGTCTGGGAGGAAAATCCTTTGGTTCCACAAAGTCTGGAATCGCACCTTTCTATTCTGATAAATATGCAAAGATTGGTTTCCAAGTAAGCGAATTGTTTGCTCCAGAAGATGTATTAAAGGAAAAAGTAGAACGAGTTGTTGCAATGAAAAATGTTTTATTGGAACATCTCTATCATAAGCCTCTTTTAGATTCTGAAGAAGTTTATAATACATTATTAGAATATAAGGCAATGGTAGAGCCATATGTGTGTGATGTTTCACTGTTTTTACATCAGGCAATCAAAGAAGGAAAGAACATCTTGCTGGAAGGTCAATTAGGTTCCTTAAAAGATCCAGATCATGGTATTTATCCAATGGTTACCTCTTCCTCTACGCTGGCTGCATATGGAGCCATTGGTGCAGGTATTCCACCATATGAAATTAAAAATATTACTACTGTAGTAAAAGCTTATTCCAGTGCAGTAGGAGCAGGAGCATTTGTAAGCGAGATTTTTGGAGAAGAGGCAGACGAGTTAAGAAAGCGTGGAGGAGACGCTGGAGAATTTGGAGCAACAACAGGACGTCCAAGACGTATGGGATGGTTTGATGCAGTTGCAACACGATATGGATGTAGAATTCAAGGCGCAACAGAGGTTGCATTAACTGTATTGGATGTATTAGGATATTTGGATGAAATTCCAATCTGTGTTGGATATGAGATTAATGGAGAAGTGACAAAAGACTTCCCTACAACAACGAAATTAGAAATTGCAAAACCAGTATGGAAAACATTACCTGGATGGAAATGTGATATTCGTGGAATTAAGAACTATGACGAACTTCCAAAAGAATGCAGAGATTATATTGACGCAATCGAAGCAGAAATTGGAGTTCCAATTACAATGGTATCCAATGGACCAGGTCGTGATGAAATTATTAGAAGAAAATAGAAAAGTGAAATGATAAATACCCTCAAGTAGGAAAGGAAGCAGAAAACTATTTGAGGGTATTCTGCATTTTAATTAGATGATTGCTGAATAAAAAAGAACAGTAAGCGTATGATAATTGAAATGAACGGGCAGAAATGGAAATAAAAAGGATAATGATAAAAATACGCTTTCGATACAGTGAAAATGTGGTATAATAAATGATACTTACCGATGGTAAATAAATTTTTATTAAAATATAGAAAAGTGAGGAAAAACAAATGAAAATAGCGGTAACTTATGATAATGGAAATATTTTTCAACATTTTGGAAAAACAGAGTTTTTCAAAGTTTATGAGGTGGAAGATAATAAAGTAGTTTCCAGTGAAGTGATTAGTTCTAACGGCACTGGACATGGAGCTTTGGCTGGACTTTTGGCTGGACAATCTGTGGATGTACTGATTTGTGGTGGAATTGGCGGTGGAGCACAGGCTGCACTTGCAGAGGCAGGCGTTGAATTATGTTCTGGTGCACAGGGAGATGCAGATCAGGCAGTGGAAGCTTATTTGAAGGGAGAGTTAGTGTCTTCTGGAGCAAATTGTGATCACCACCATGAAGAAGGTCATAGTTGTGGTCATCAGGAACATTCTTGTGGAGGAAACTGCGGTGGAGGATGTGGATCGCAGCCTGCAATTACAGGACCGAATGTAGGTAAAACATGCCGTACTCATTATAGAGGAACATTCAATGATGGAACACAGTTCGATTCTTCCTATGATCGTGGAGAACCATTGGAATTTATTTGTGGCGCTGGACAAATGATTAAAGGGTTTGACGCTGCTGTAGCCAATATGGAAGTTGGTCAAATCGTAAATGTTCATCTGATGCCAGAAGAAGCTTATGGTATGTCAAATCCAAATGCTATTTTTACCGTTGAGATTGCACAGCTTCCAGGTTCCGAAGAGTTAGAAGTTGGACAGCAAGTGTACTTATCCAATCAATATGGACAGCCATTTCCTGTGAAGGTAACTGCAAAAGAAGAAACAACGATTACGTTTGATGCGAACCATGAGATGGCAGGAAAAGAATTGAACTTCCAAATTGAGTTAGTCGAAGTGAAATAATATATAGGGAGAATTGAGATGAGTTTTAGAAAAGACTTTTTGTGGGGAGGTGCGGTAGCTGCTCATCAATTAGAAGGTGCATACAATGTAGATGGAAAAGGTTTGAGCATTGTGGATGTGGTGACAGCAGGTACGAGAGAAAAAAAGCGTCGCATTACAGATGGCATTGTATCAGGAGAATACTATCCAAATCATGAAGCAATTGATTTTTATCATCATTATAAAGAAGATATTAAGCTACTTGCAGAGATGGGATTTAAATGCTTTCGGACTAGCATTGCATGGAGCAGAATATTTCCAAATGGAGATGAAACAGAACCAAATGAGGCTGGGCTGCAATTCTATGATAAATTATTTGATGAATGTTTAAAATATGGAATCCAGCCAGTTATTACATTGAGCCATTTTGAAATGCCATTGTATCTAGTGAAAAAATATGGTGGATGGCGCAGCAGAAGACTCATTCATTTTTTTGTAAAATTTGCAGAAATTTGTTTTAAACGTTATAAAAATAAGGTTAAATATTGGATGACGTTTAATGAAATTAATAACCAGGCAAATTTCTTAAATGAAGAGAGTGTATACTTTAATTCTGGAATCCAATATGCAAAAGAAGAAAAGAAAGAAGAAGTGATGTATCAGGCTGCACACTATGAATTAGTAGCAAGTGCACAAGCAGTAAAGGTGGGACATGAGATAAATCCCGATTTCGTCATTGGCTGTATGATTGCCATGTGCCCGATTTATCCATATTCCTGTAAACCAGAAGATATACTGATGGCAGAAAAAGCCATGCAAAAACGATACTATTTTGCTGATGTACATGTAAAAGGAGAATATCCATGTAATATTTTAAAATATTGGGAAAGAAAGCAATTTCATATAGATATAACAGAGGAAGATTTGTCAATTCTAAAGCAGGGATGTGTAGACTATATTGGATTTAGTTATTATATGTCCTTTGCAATTGATCATAAACAAAATAATCCTTATTATGACTATATAGAAGAAGAAATGCTTGTTAAAAATCCTTATGTAAAAGCATCCGATTGGGGCTGGCAGATTGATCCAATTGGACTGCGGTACAGCATGAACTGGTTTGCAGATCGGTATTGTGTTCCATTATTTATTGTAGAAAATGGATTAGGAGCCTATGATAAAATAGAACAGGACGGAACGATTGCAGACGATTACCGAATCGAATATTTACGTGAGCATATAGTACAGATGAAAAAAGCAGTTGAGGAAGATGGAATCGACTTGATCGGTTATACCCCTTGGGGATGCATCGATTTGGTTAGTGCAGGTACAGGAGAAATGGACAAACGCTATGGATTTATATATGTAGACAAACATAACGACCAAACTGGTACATTGGCACGCAGCAGAAAGAAATCATTTTATTGGTACAAAAAAGTCATAGAAACAAACGGAGAAAACTTAGATAATCAATAAAGAAAAACAGGAGTGGTTTCAAAATATGCCATTCCTGTTTTTGCCGTTCCACTTTCGGCGGAATCTGCTGATAATCTTTTCGGATAATTAACCCCTCATCTTCAAGTGTCTTTAATTGTCTGGACAGTGTAGTATGCGTCATTTTTTCTGGCATCCGTCGTTGTAATTCATTGAATCGTACTGGCCCTTCGGACAGCAGATACATAATGTACATCGACCATTTACCTGTTAAAACTTTTTGGGCTGTTACATAGGGACATTTCCCGAATAAGTTCTTTTTCTCCATAGATACGTTCCTTTCTGATACCAGTATTAATAAATATCGTACTTGTTATTTTAATCTTATACGATATAATTATACTCGCAAACAGAAAAAAAACACAACCTGATGACCGTGTTTTACTTCGAGCATGGTATGGCAACCATTTATTCATTTACCGCCGACCCAGAAGTAATTGAATTGTAAGGATATACTAAAAAGAGGCAGCAGCAATAAGTTCTGCAGCCTCTTTTCTATTGTGTGCCCGGCGGGCACACGTTCTAAAGGGTGAAAGTCC
>DVHN01000190.1 GCA_018712075.1 Candidatus Fimimorpha faecalis | reverse complement strand
CGAGCCTGTTTTTGCAGGTATTTATCTGACAATTCTGATAATAAGCGTTTTTCGCCATTTTTTAGGGTTTTTCTGGCGAGATGATTATTGCAACTAATTTTTTTGAATATATCATCTACTCTTATTGTATTTATTCTACCACACTTTGCTCTTTTTTTCGACTGTTTTTTTGATTTTAGAGTTTTTTCTACATCGTTTTTATTCGATTCAGAAGGAGTTTCCACTCTCCTTCTGAACCATTGTAGAAGAATATTTTTTATTCCTCTTTTCATATTATCTCACTTTTATCTTCCCAAATCCAAAGCTTGTGTTTTTTCCAAGATGAATGATTTCTCCTGCTAATAGAATATCTTTTACTTCTCCTGTTATTGCTTCTGTCTGAATGATACCTTGTATTCCTTTTAGCTGCATGGATTGTTTTTGGTGATTGGAATATCTGTTTACTTTTTTTATCTGCAAGTCCTGAGATACGATATTGATTTCTTTCTCAACTGAATAATATGGCTCCATATAGTTTCCCTCATAACAATTCAGCATATAGAGTTTCCGAACTAAATTCTTTACTATTTGCTCCATGGTAGGATGGAAACAGATAGCATGATTTACTTGAATTGCACATGGAGATTGCAGGTAAATTGTATGGATTTCTGATTGGTTTCTTTCCTGAATATATTCTGATAAAACTTCTATTTGAAATGCTCCCATATCAACTGTTTTTTCTGTCAAAATAGGTTTTCCTTTTCGATTTTTTACACAGGAAAGCTTCAATGGAATATGATGTTTTCCAAGCCCTTTTAACTCAATTACAGAAAGCGCATGAAGTAATGGATTAAAATACGGAATGGTATTCCCAAACAATGTAATAGAAAATTTGAGGTGCTCTCCTGCATGATAGAATTCCCTTTTGTCCCAACAGTCGATAATATATCCTACACTGTCATTACTCAGCGTAAAATACGGTTGTATTTGAAATTGAGAATGAAACACATTATAAAAAATACAAGACTTTTGGAAGTTACAAGCTTCACATTGTTTATCCCAAACACAGGTATTTTCTTGGAGTGCCTGTCCAAGTACTCCTCGAATTCCAGAAGCTTTGTCTTTTGGAAGCCATCCATCTTGCAATGCTTCCATCTCGATATTTAGTTTTACAAATCGAATTTGAAACATATCTTTCCTTTCTATTTAATTAGGTGAATATTCACAATCCATTTTTTTATTGACTCATAACCCAACCGCCGCTATATGACCTATCAGAAGGGGATTGCACCCCTTCTAATAAAATTATTTTTGGCGTTTCATATTGAGTTTTGGCAGGGAAATATCTTTTTCTGAATCGTTTAAATCCAATATTTCTGGTAAGGTATATTGAATGTTTTCCTGCATTTCATTTCTGCTTCCCATAAAGCGGTTACCATGGAACCATTGATGACTGGCTTCTCTATTTGCAGCTTCTGCTTTTCCATTATAACCTAACGGATAGGACACTATATTAGGGTCTTTTTGTATGTATCCATCTAAGGCATGAAAGTCTGTTATTATCATTAATTCTTTGTAATAAGAAGAATCTTCGTTTTCAAATGGATTTTCGATTTCTGGTACAATATCCAGATCATAGTCTTCGGCATCGGATGCTTTTATTTTGTACTCTATGGTTCCATTTTTTATCTCTAGGGTACGAAAAAGCAGACGATCAACAACAATTTTAATACTTCCCATCCCCAATGGTTTTCCCATTCCAATTTTATGGCAATGTCTTCCTTTTGGATCATTTTCTCCAAGTGTTATTGTCCAAATCAATTCTTCGATTTGTGCTTTTGTAATCTGTTCAAAGTAAATTTCAAATTTAAATTTCTGGTTTTTTTGAACTGGTCGAACAGAAACATTTAATTCGCTTGGCTGCTGTTCTGGAAATTTCATCGCTGGGTTATGCCAGTAAAATTTACGTCCTCGGATTCTTTGTTCTTTGGAAGTTAATCTCCTGACTTCTTTATTCATCCCCTTATAACCTATTGTTTTAAAATCATAATTCCAAGTCAGACAGGAGTTTGGACGTTTGAGATAAAACTCTTTTGCAGATGCTTTTGGAGACGCTAATGCCTGTAATGTAACAAATCCATTTGGAGTAGGGTAGTATACCTCTTTTTTCAAATATTCTTCTTTTTCGACTCCATCTGGCAATGGATATAAGGCTGCATCGGATACTCGAATGTTAGAACTATGAGCTGCTTTCTTTTGTACTGTTCCAAACAATTGACACGCTTTACAAAGATTATGAATGTTTTCACATGGTTCATATCCTTTATAAAACTGGCTTAATGTCGTATAATATGCAGTTCTGGAAATACAGGCAGGTGAGAAATAGAGACGATCTCCTTCTATCTCATACCAAACCGCAAACGAAACCGTTTCCTTTCTTTCTTCTAACTCCAATGGATCAGGTATATGAACAGACGGATATCCAAAATGCGTCTTTTCTTTTAAGTTTAAATTAATGGATTCATTTCGGTAAATCTCCATTAATTCTTTCATTTTTTGAATTGCCTCTTTGATTTGCTCTGATTTTGCAGATTCCACCTTTCCTTTTCTTGTGAAAATTCCATCATAGACTTTTCCTTCACTCGCTTCCCCAATATAGAGAATTCCTTCTTTTCCTCCATCTCCTAAATAGTCAACTGCTTTTTCCCCCATATCAAACCTTACTTTTTGATTATTTTTATATTGTTTTCCATTATCTCCTATTACTGTCCCCTTTTGTATATTGAATGAATATCCCTCTTCTCCCTTTTTGTTTTTATAAGTTTGAAGTTTGTTTTTGTTCGCTTTATACAGAGTGAATATTCCATCCTTACATTCTACAATTCCAGGATTTTTTGGCATGGTAATTCGTCCTGTTAATAATTCATTTCCAATTGAAGAAAGACAGGAATTACTCAATACTTCATATACACTGCGCAGCATTCCTCTTATTTCACTGCCTGGAATGACTGGAAGCTGATAGTGATTATTTGCTTCGCCTTTTTCTAAGTTATGGTAAGAGAAAAAATCATAATTTTTATGATCGTTTATTTGACTCTTTATATCAAATGCATCCTCACAACTAGAATTTGGCACAAAGACTGGTGTTTTTGTAACCATTGTACATTGAATGCTTCCCGTATAAGTCTCCTCTTTTTTCTGAGAACCAGAGCTCTTTTTTTCACCTAAAGAAACAAAATTGTAAGGATTAATAAAACGTTTCCTTTGATCCGTTTCCCATTTCCAGTTTTTCTTGTTTCCCATTTCATCCT
>DVHN01000189.1 GCA_018712075.1 Candidatus Fimimorpha faecalis | reverse complement strand
AAATCTAAAATATAAATATGGAAACCGACATTTCTGGGCAGAAGGATACTATGTAAGTACAGTAGGACTAAATGAGGCAACCATAAAAAAGTATATCCAAGACCAGGAGAAGTACGATATCATGAAGGATAAACTGAGTGTGAAGGAGTACGAGGACCCCTTTAAGGGGTAGCCGGTAGTACGAACGCCCTTTGAAGGGCGGCGACGAGTCAAGGGCGTAGTGGCTTGAACGTAAAGTGAAAGCCAGCGTCTTTAGGCGCTGGCCGGTAACAAAGGCTTATAGCCGCAGAGCAAACCACCCGTTAGACGGGTGGTGCTGATTATCATATATTATAAAAGGCAACTGTTATAAAAATGTTTTAAAATTGCATCCAAGTAGCGTAAATTAGTGTTATATAAAGAAATGCTACCTAATAAACTCATAGTAAAACTGCTTAGAGTTTATTTTTGTGTAGTTTTATGTACAGATGTAAGAAAATTGTAAGAATATAATAGATGTAAAAATTAGAATATTTTGGTATAATTGCAAAAAAATGATATGAAAAGTGAGGAGAAAAAATGCAAAGGATAGGAAAACAATTATTTTGTTACCGATATCTTATTGGAATTATCATATTCATTGCTTGTGTTGGGTTAGAACTGCATGGCTCTTCTCTTAATATATGGCTGCAATGGCTTCCAGGAGGACAGCAAAATAATGAGTTGATTTTTGGAAAATTGAGAGCAATTCGTTCAGATGAATGGGCCGTTTTTACTCCACTGACGTTGGCACAACGATATAATCCATTGGGTGCATATTCTTATTTTTCTACGATTGTAAGATGTGGGATAACGGATTGTTTTATCGTGTATGGACAGCCAGTATGGAATCCAATGATGATTTTTCGTATTTTTCAAGTTGGATTTTTATTCTTAACAGCGGGACAGGGGATGGCATTTTTCTGGGTTGGACGTGGAATTGTGTTGTTTTTAATCTCAGTAGAAATGGGCATACTTTTAACAAATGGAAATAAATTCCTGTCAGTTGCATTTGCAGCAATGATGTTATTTGCTCCAATGGTACAGTGGTGGTATGCAATCAATGGGCTGGTAGAAATGCTAATAGCGGGTCAGTTGGCTGTTTTTGCTGTGTATCAGTATATGAGAACAACTCGATATTTTATTCGGTTTCTTTCGACTTTGGTTCTCGTATGGTGTGGAGGAACATATATTCTTACCTTCTATCCTGCATGGATGGTGCCGTTTGCATATGTATGGCTCGTGCTGTTAATTTCGGTAATTTTAAAAAATAAAAATACATTTCAATGGATATGGAAATATGATAGTTTGCTTGTAATTTTATTTCTAGCATTGTTAGGCGGATGTATGTTTTATACGTTTGATAAATCTTGGGATTGTATACAGGCGGTATTAAACTCTTCCTATCCTGGTAAGCGAGTTTCTGTAGGGGGACAAGTAGCTTGGACATCCTTGCTTTCTGGTTCCAATCTATTTTTTCCGTACCGCACAGAAATGATTCCATTTTTGAAAAGGGCAGAAATGCCTGTTTGTGAATTTGCATTGTTTATGGACTTCTTCCCAATCGGAACATTATTTGCTATTTATGCAATGATAAAAAGAAAACGGGTGGATTCTTGTTTAATTGGATTATTTGTGATTGATTTCCTGTTTACTGCCTATACAGTATGGGGATTTCCAGAATGGTTGGCGAAACTGACATTATTGAGCTTTAGTAGTTCCAATCGAGTGGCAGAAACAGTGAGCTTTGTGCGATTATTGGAATTATTCTGTGCAATTGGACTTTATAGCCGATATAAACCATTGGTAAGAAAGAAGAGAGTGCAGCATTATATTGGAGCCGTTGTGCAGATGGGAATAATTGCAGGGATTGCAATGATAATGGGGATTGTAAACCATACGATATTACCAGATTATTTGTGGAAAAAAGATGTTATTGTTATAGTTGCAATATTCTTTGTTGTAGGATGGCTTGTATGGCATAGCGATCGAATATATATGACAGGATTATTTTCTTGTTTTTGTATTGGAATTAGTTTAATTGCAGGGGGGTATGTGAATCCAGTTCAAAAGGGATTGGATCAGGTGCAAAATAATCCATTATTAGTACAAATGAAGCAAATTGATTTGACAGATTCGGGTATGTGGATAACGGAGGGAATGGAGTTTCCGTATGGAAATATCCCATTGTTAGCTGGAGTTTCCTCCTTAAATGCCACAAATGTATATCCAAATTTAAATGAGTGGGCTATATTAGATCCTTATGGGACACAGAAAGAGATTTATAATCGTTATGCACATATTCAAGTAGTACTGACAAATGAACCAACTTCCTTCTTATTAGCAAGAATGGATGAATTTATTGTTAAGTTAAATCCAGATGATTTAAATAAAGTAGGAGCGAAATATATATTATCACGAAGAGATTTGACACAGTTTAATCGGGATACATGTCAATTTGTGTTGGCTGCTCAAGTAGAGGATTATA
This sequence comes from Candidatus Fimimorpha faecalis, assembly GCA_018712075.1. Lineage (GTDB taxonomy): Bacteria > Bacillota > Clostridia > Lachnospirales > Lachnospiraceae > Fimimorpha > Fimimorpha faecalis. The sequence continues at coordinate 9,984 of DVHN01000189.1, read as the reverse complement.
GGGTGTATAAAATTATTACAAATTAGGAGGGTATATGGTAAAAACAGCGATTTTGGTTCCATGTTACAATGAAGAACTAACAATTGGACGAGTAATACAAGATTTTCAGCAAGTACTTCCTCATGCTCAGATCTATGTTTATGACAATAATTCCACCGATAAAACAGCTCAAATAGCTAAAGAGGCAGGAGCAATTGTAAGACATGAGTACAAGCAGGGGAAGGGAAATGTGGTACGTTCCATGTTTCGAGATATTGATGCGGATTGTTATATTATGGTGGACGGAGATAATACGTATCCTGCTTCATTTGCCCCAGAGTTTGAGCGCTTAATATTGGAAGGAAAAGCGGATATGGTTGTGGGAGATCGGCTTTCTTCCAGTTATTTTAAAGAGAATAAACGAAAGTTCCATAATAGTGGAAATTGTCTTGTGAGAGATATGATTAACTTTTTATTCCATTCTAATTTAAAAGATATTATGACTGGAGCGAGGGCTTTTAACAGAGCATTTGTAAAGTCTTATCCTGTCACTTGTAAAGGATTTGAAATTGAAACAGAAATGACAACTTTTGCGTTGGAGCATAATTTTCATATTGTGGAACGCCCAATTGCCTATCGAGATCGCCCGAGTGGAAGTGTATCCAAGTTGAATACTGTTTCAGATGGGATAAAGATTCTGAGTACAATTGGAAAACGTTTTGCCGAAACGAAGCCAGGTATCTGTTTCTCAGCCATTTCAGCAGCCGCATTTACAGTATGTGCAGCAACGGTTCGTTCATTGAGAAAAGATGAATTAAATGTAAAGAGTCATCTAGGAAAAGCGGCTGTTGCCATAGGATGTGTATTGGTTGGTGTTGTAAGCTTTTGGGTTGGAATTGTATTATCAATCTGGTACAGACAAAAAAAGAGGGAGTTTGAACATACATTATCTTTACTGCAAAAGGATGAAATGGCTTGACAAATACTACAATGCCTTTTATAATCTATATGGTATATAGTAGAAAAGTAAATGTTTAATTGTTAATTCCAAAAAGAGAAATGCTTTGATAGAGACAGTAGTTCATCCAGGGAAAATTACAGCGAGTTAAGGATAGTGGGAGCTTGACACTGAGGGAATCTCGGCAATGGATGAGGGAAAATCACTCTGGAGCAGCTGACTGAATGATTTAATCTGTAGGTTAAGCCGGTTTTCTGTCGTTATTCAGAACTCATATGTTAGTATGCAGTAATAGGTGGTTTTTGTGAAGTTGACTCTTCATCCTGTTGATTGCGGGATGGGGAGTTTTTTTGTGCTTGACAAACATCTAAAAAATAATACAATGAAAATTAGATACGTTATAGATTGGCTCAACAGAATTCGATTGCCTGTAGGAATCAGGATCGTATAATGTATCGCAAATTGTCTGGCTGCCAGGCAGGAAAGGAGTAAACCATGTACAATAAAGTTCCTACAAATCTTAACTTTGTTGAGAGGGAAAAGGAAACAGAAAAGTTCTGGAAAGAGAACCATATTTTTGAGAAGAGTATTGATAGCCGCAAAGATGGTCCAAATTATATGTTTTATGATGGACCTCCAACAGCAAATGGAAAACCTCATATTGGTCATGTGTTGACTAGAACGATTAAAGATATGATCCCAAGATACCGTACTATGAAAGGATATCAGGTACCACGGAAAGCTGGTTGGGATACTCATGGATTGCCAGTGGAACTGGAAGTAGAAAAACTTTTGGGACTGGATGGAAAAGAACAGATTGAGCAGTATGGATTAGAACCATTTATTGAAAAATGTAAAGAAAGTGTCTGGAAATATAAGGGTATGTGGGAAGATTTTTCCAATACAGTCGGTTTCTGGGCAGATATGGATAATCCATATGTAACTTATCACAACAGCTTTATTGAATCAGAATGGTGGGCATTAAAGAAAATTTGGGAAAAGGGTCTTTTGTACAAAGGATTTAAGATTGTACCATATTGTCCAAGATGTGGGACGCCTCTTTCCAGCCATGAGGTGGCACAGGGATATAAGGACGTGAAGGAGCGTTCTGCAATTGCAAAGTTCCCAGTAAAAGGGGAAGAAAACACATTTATTCTGGCATGGACAACGACCCCTTGGACATTGCCGTCTAATGTTGCACTTTGTATGAATCCAGAAGAAACTTATGTGAAAGTAAAATCAGAAAATGGAGAAGTTTATTACTTGGCAGAGGCATTGACTTCGGTACTCCGTGAAGAATTTACTGTATTAGAGACATATAAGGGAAAAGATCTGGAATATAAAGAGTATGAACCATTATTTGACTTTAGCCAATATTTAAATAAGAAGGCATACTATGTCACTTGTGACAATTATGTTACATTGACCGATGGTACTGGAGTCGTTCATATTGCACCAGCATTTGGTGAGGACGATGCGAATGTAGGAAGAAAATATGATCTTCCATTTTTGCAGTTAGTAAATCCAAAAGGTGAAATGGATGAAAGAACGCCTTGGGCAGGAACGTTTTGTAAGAAGGCGGACCCAATTATCTTAGAAGATCTGGATAAAAGAGGATTATTATTTGCTGCACCAAAGTTTGAGCACAGCTATCCACATTGTTGGAGATGTGATACGCCTCTGATTTACTATGCAAGAGAATCCTGGTTTATTAAGATGACTGCTGTAAGGGATGATCTGATCCGTAACAATAATACAATTAATTGGATTCCAGAAAGTATTGGAAAAGGACGTTTTGGAGATTGGCTGCAAAATGTACAGGATTGGGGAATTAGTCGTAATCGTTATTGGGGAACCCCATTAAATATTTGGCAATGTGAATGTGGACATATGCATTCGATTGGAAGTATTGAAGAATTAAAATCAATGTCTGAGGATTGTCCAGAAGATATTGAACTGCATCGTCCATTTATTGATAAGGTACATGTAACATGTCCAAAATGCGGTAAAAAGATGACACGTGTACCAGAAGTAATCGACTGCTGGTTTGATTCAGGCGCAATGCCATTCGCACAGTATCACTATCCATTTGAAAATCAGGAGTTGTTTGAAAAGAACTTCCCAGCAGACTTTATTAGTGAAGCTGTGGATCAGACGAGAGGATGGTTCTATTCTCTGCTGGCAATTTCTACTTTGATTTTCAATAAAGCTCCATATAAAAATGTCATTGTACTTGGACATGTACAAGATGAAAATGGACAGAAGATGAGTAAATCCAAAGGAAATGCAGTGGATCCATTCCAAGCTTTGGAACAATACGGTGCCGATGCAATTCGCTGGTACTTTTATTCTAATTCTGCTCCATGGCTTCCAAATCGTTTCCATGGAAAGGCTGTGGTTGAAGGTCAAAGAAAGTTCATGGGTACTCTTTGGAATACGTATGCATTCTTCGTGCTCTATGCAAATATTGATGAATTTGATGCGACAAAGTATCAATTAGAGTATGAAAAACTGTCTGTAATGGATCGCTGGATTCTTTCAAAGTTAAATACATTGACAAAGAATTGTGATGATTTTCTGGAACATTATAAGATCAATGAAACAACACGTATTCTTCAAGACTTTGTAGATGATCTGAGTAATTGGTATGTTAGAAGAAGCAGAGAACGTTTCTGGGCAAAGGGAATGGAACAGGATAAAATTAACGCTTATATGACGTTATATACATGTCTTGTTACATTGTCTAAGTTGGCAGCTCCGATGATTCCATTTATGACAGAAGATATCTACCGCAACTTGGTTTGCTCCATTGATAAAAACGCCCCAGAAAGTGTTCATTTATGTGATTATCCGACGGTAAACGAAGCATGGATTGATAAAGAATTAGAAGAAAATATGGAAGCAGTTCTGAAAGTAGTTGTTATGGGACGTGCATGTAGAAATTCCGCTAATTTGAAAAATCGTCAGCCTTTGGCAAATATGTTTATTAAAGCACCGTTTTGCCTGAGTGAGTACTTTGATCAAATTATTAAAGACGAATTAAATGTAAAAAAAGTAACATTTACAGAGGATGTCCGCAGCTTTACAACTTATACATTTAAACCACAGTTAAAAACAGTAGGTCCAAAATATGGTAAGTTGTTAGGTAAAATTCGTCCGGCATTGGCGTCTTTGGATGGAAATGCTGCAATGGATGAATTAAATGCATCTGGACAGTTGAAGCTGGATTTGGGCGGAGAGGAAGTTGTTCTTGAAAAGGAAGACTTATTAATTGAGATGACGCAGAAAGAAGGCTTTGTTTCCGAAAATAATGGAGATGTTACAGTCGTATTGGATAGTAATTTGACTCCAGAACTGATTGAAGAAGGTTTTGTAAGAGAAGTAATCAGTAAGATTCAGACGATGAGAAAAGAAGCTGGCTTTGAAGTAATGGATCATATTATTGTATATCATAAAGACAATCAAAAGATCGCCGAAGTGGTTGAGAAGTATAAATCAAGCATTTGTTCCGATGTTATGGCAGATGAGATTGTGAATGGAGAATGCAAAGGATATACAAAAGAGTGGAATATTAACGGAGAAACCGTAGCATTAGGCGTAGAAAAGGTTGGCTAGAATTGAGACTGGCTGACGAATTGAATCAAAGCGTCAGCCAGTATTCTAGAGCAAAAGAGGAAACGGTTGAAAGAGACTTTCACCCATCCCTGGATTTATACCGCAGTGACTGCGGCGTTAGGAGGTAAAGATGAATAAGACAGGATTTGACAAAGCTGTTTTTAAAAAGAGTGTTGTGGATAATGTAAGAAATTTATACCGCAAGACTATTGATGAAGCAACAGAAGAACAAGTATTCCAGGCAGTATGTTATGCAGTAAAGGATGTCATCATTGATGAATGGATTGCAACACAAAAGGAATATGAGAAACAAGATGTAAAAACCGTTTATTATCTTTCCATGGAATTTTTAATGGGACGTGCATTAGGAAATAATATTATTAATATCGGTGCACAAAAAGAAATTCGTGAAGCATTAGAAGAACTGGGATTTGATTTGAATGTGATTGAAGATCAGGAACCAGATGCAGCTCTTGGTAATGGAGGATTAGGACGTTTAGCTGCCTGCTTTTTGGATTCATTGGCAACACTTGGTTATGCAGCATATGGATGTGGTATTCGTTACAAATATGGTATGTTTGCACAGGAAATTCGAGATGGTTTCCAGGTAGAAGTTCCAGATAACTGGTTAAAGAATGGAAATCCATTTGAAATCAGACGTGCAGAGTACACTACAGAGGTAAAATTTGGCGGTTATGTAACGGTACAAAAGGACGAGACAGGAAGAGAGCATTTTGTACAGCAGGGCTATCAGTCCGTACATGCAGTTCCATATGATTTACCAGTAATTGGTTATCAGAATAATGTAGTAAATACACTTCGTATTTGGGATGCAGAGCCAATTCAAACATTCAATTTGGATTGCTTTGACCGTGGAGAATACCAAAAGGCAGTTGAACAAGAAAACTTAGCGAAAAACATTGTTGAAGTATTATATCCAAACGATAATCACTATGCAGGAAAAGAGCTGCGTCTGAAACAGCAATATTTCTTTATTTCAGCAAGTGTGCAAAGAGCAGTAGCAAAATATAAGGAAAAACATGACGATGTAAGAAAGTTATACGAAAAAGTAACATTCCAGTTAAATGATACCCATCCAACGGTAGCAGTTGCAGAGTTAATGCGTATTCTGTTAGACGAAGAGAAATTAACATGGGAAGAAGCATGGGATGTTACAACAAAAACTTGTGCTTATACCAATCATACAATTATGGCAGAAGCATTGGAAAAATGGCCAATTGAACTGTTCTCCCGTTTGCTTCCTAGAATTTACCAAATCGTAGAGGAAATTAATCGAAGATTTGTAGAGGAAATTTCAAGAAAATATCCAAATAACCATGAAAAGATTCGTAAGATGGCAATTATTTATGATGGTCAAGTAAAAATGGCTCATTTAGCAATTGCAGGATCGTTCTCTGTCAATGGTGTTGCACAGCTTCATACCGAGATTTTGAAGAAGCAAGAACTTAGAGATTTCTATGAAATGTATCCAGAAAAGTTTAATAATAAAACAAATGGTATTACACAGAGACGTTTCTTGCTTCATGCCAATCCATTGTTAGCAGATTGGGTTACAGATAAGATTGGAAATGAATGGATTACCAATCTTCCACATATAAAGAAGCTGGAAGTATTTGTAGATGATCCAAAGGCTCAGCAGGAATTTATGAATATTAAGTACCAGAATAAGATTCGTCTGGCAAAATATATTAAAGAACATAATGGTATCGATGTGGATCCTCGTTCCATCTTTGACGTACAGGTTAAGAGACTGCATGAGTATAAGAGACAGTTATTAAATATCTTGCATGTAATGTATCTTTACAATGAATTGAAAGATCATCCAGATATGGACTTCTATCCAAGAACATTTATTTTCGGAGCAAAAGCAGCAGCTGGTTATCGCCGTGCAAAACTGACGATTAAGTTGATTAATTCTGTAGCAGATGTAATTAACAATGATAAGAGCATCAATGGAAAAATTAAAGTTGTATTTATCGAAAATTATCGTGTATCAAATGCAGAATTGATTTTTGCAGCAGCCGATGTTTCTGAGCAGATTTCTACTGCAAGTAAAGAAGCTTCTGGTACAGGTAATATGAAGTTTATGTTAAATGGTGCAGTAACGATTGGTACAATGGATGGTGCAAATGTTGAAATTGTAGAAGAAGTTGGAGCAGACAATGCGTTTATTTTCGGTATGAGTTCCGATGAGGTAATTAAGTATGAAAATGAAGGCGGATATAATCCAATGGATATCTTCAATGAAGATCAGGGAATTCGCCGTGTATTGATGCAGTTAATTAATGGTTTCTATTCTCCAGAAGATCCAGAACTGTTCCGTGAAATCTATAATTCTCTGCTTAATACTTACAGCAGCGACCGTGCAGATACTTACTTTATTCTGAAAGACTTCCGTTCTTACCATGAAGCTCATATGAGAATCAATGAAGCATATAAAGATGAAAAGAATTGGGCTCGTATGGCAATGTTGAATACATGTAATTCTGGTAAGTTTACATCCGACCGAACCATTCAGCAATATGTGGATGAGATTTGGCATCTGGATAAAGTTTCTGTAGAATTATAAGAATAATAAAAAATGCTATGCGAAGTACTCGAATTCGCATAGCATTTTTTTAAGTCATTTTTTACGATTGATCAGGCTCCGACTCTAAAACAGGAGCTAGACCATAAGAATAGCGCAAGAAATTTAAAAATCGATTTTTATCTCCACTGGCTGGCATTCCGATATAATATTCATTGGCCTGTAATTGCATATCAGAATAAAATTGGGAACTGGTAAAGTCAATTCCAACTGGAATTTGTGTTCCATCTATATCTGTCATATAATAGAACTTGTCTTGAAACATTTCATATAAATCTGGAGGAAGAATTTCGGTTAAATCGTAGCAATATCGACTCTCTCCCAATTTGTCATTAAATGCGTAAAAAACTTCCTTGTCCCCTCCAAGTACATCCAATGTTCCAGCGCCAATTTCTGCCATTAACTTTTGATAGACAGTTTGATTCTGTCCGCCTGTGTCTGCGGCAGAGTAAAATAATCCAGTCTCTAATACAACATTGGTTTTATCTGGATCTTCTCCTAAATAGCTGGAATATTGTTCTTCAAAGAGATCATCTACATTTTCTAAATTTGTGGAATTATTAACAAAATTAGCATAAACTAAAACTGGTTTTGTGTTTTCGTATATGGCCATAGACATGGAAATTCCACAGACAATTACAAGAACGATGATTAATACTGGAATCTTATAATACATCCAGAAATATTGCAGTCCTCCCTTTAAGCCCAATGATTTCATCTTGGCAACTTCCGATTTGAAAGTTTGCTTTTCTGTTTTTACAGGATGATAATCATCACTGATACGGGACGGTGCTTTTTCATTCATTTTCAACATAATAACAAGCTCCTTTTCATTCATTCATTAATTTATAGTGTAACATAAAATGATAGGAAGAGATAAGAAAATAATGTGAATTTTGTAAAAAAACTATTAAATTCCTAGATAAAAGGCGAATGGGTTGCATTTTGCAAAAGAATCGTATATAATAAATCAAGAAATAATAGGAGGAATGGTTAAGGTAACAATGAGCGAATTATTTAATATGGACAATCCGTTTTGGCGGTTTATGGGTAAAATTGCAGATGTGATTATTTTAAATTTGCTGTGGATAATTTGTTGTATTCCAATTATAACGATTGGACCAGCTACAACAGCGACTTATTATGTAGCACTTCGTTTGGCGGATGACCAAGATGGTTATATATTTAAAAATTTCTTTAAATCCTTTAAACAAAATTTTCGCCAGGGAGTCATTATCGGTGTTATTATGACAGTGATTGGAGCATTTTTTGCTTATGATCTTTATTTATATCGTCAATTATCAGGGGGAATGATAAAGTATCTTTCTATGATTATGTTAGGTATTATGATACTTTATCTGTTTGCACTTACATATGTTTTTCCGATACTGGCTAAGTTTGTTAATTCAGTAAAACGTACCATTATTAATGCTTTTTATATGTCGATTCGTCATATTGTGGCAACAATCGTTATGATTGTGATTGCTGTTGTCGTTATAGCGGTAACAATTTTTATATTTCCTCCGTTAATTATATTGGGATTTGGTCTGATTGCATTTTTACAGTCTTATTTTTTAAAACGAATATTTAATTTCTATATTGAGAAAGAAGAAGAGGTAGAAGATGAAAATGAGAATTTGTTTATGACAAATGCGGAAAAACGTGCAGAAGAAGCAAAAGAATTGGAAGAAACTACTGCTCAAGATATGGAAAAAGAGAACGATTAAAAAGAAAACTATTTTTTGTAAAGATCTAATTTGTTTTTAATGTAAAAAGACTGCTCAGAAAAAATAAAAATTCTGGACAGTCTTTTTGTGTCATTTAATTTGGTAAAAATTCACGGAGTTTTTGGGTTTCTGTTGGAAGATCTCCACGATAAATAACATCTAAAAGAGCAGAGAGTTGACAAAGAGCTTCTTGAAGCTGCTGAACGGAGATTAGCCCTTGTGTTAAAGCATCGGAAAGTTCCTCTAAATCAACGACTTTTACAAATCCATCTGGGTAAATAATTACGTCTGCAAGAAGGTCTGTAAAATGATACGTATTTGTTTCTGGGTTATAATCAGAAGAGATAATGTCACAGTACCAGTATAAGAGCTGGTTTTCATGGCTATAAAAACAGCTGATTTTATAGCCCTTATTTAAATAATAACAGGAAAAACCATGAGAAAGTATTTTGCGTGGTTTTAAGGCGTGCCATTTGGTGATAATAATATTATCATCTTGATAAAGTAAAATGTCATTTTCTAATCGCACGGATTCTTTTGGAATGAGTCGATCACGGTAAAGAATAGGCGGCTGCATTTTGTTCACGTCCTTTCAGCTTTTCTCATTATTATAGCAGGATTACTAGTATTAGTAAATAAAAATCAATAAAATTAAATAAATTATGGACTTTTTTGTGGAAATTGCTTATAATAAAATGGATTCAAGAAAGGAATCATGTTCTTATCGTGATCTTAGCTGTGGAAAAGGTATAAAAATTTTATGAAGAAGGTTAAAAAGATGAATCCATCGAAAAATACAATCCATAATAGTAATAGAAAATCCAACGATATCGCTCGTTCGCTTGCTTTAGTTACGCAGCTTGGAATCAGTATGCTTGTGCCAATTTTCTTATGTATAGGAATCGGTATTTGGATTGATCAGACTTTTGAAACAAATCTGTTAGTATTGTTTTTAATTCTAGGATTTTTAACAGGAGGTCGCAATGTCTGGATGTTGGCAAAGCAGGAGGCAGAAAGGCAATCGAGTCATGTCAAAAAACGAAATCAGTATGATTTATAACTTCTCGGAATCTCAATGAATGAGATTCCAATTGAAA
>DVHN01000188.1 GCA_018712075.1 Candidatus Fimimorpha faecalis | reverse complement strand
GGAAGAGTCCGCAGACGTTTCGGTTGTTACAGTAGGATTGGAAAATACGGCCTGCCATTTTGGTGACGTATCGATTATTTTCAACTCCACATAGCGGAAACTGTATCGCCTTGGCAAAAACAATTTGGCAGGGAGCTGATCGAAATGGACGAATTCTTCCTGAATCCAAGAACGACTCAGCCATCCATTATAATCTCTGGATTCTGCTTCCAATTCAGATGGAACTTCTGCAAATTTGATGCGCAGATAAAGAGGAGCATCCATAGGGGAGCCAGTTTGGTCAATGTCAATCTCGAATTTTCCTACCATATGATCTCCAAAATCTAGAATTAGTCTGTCATCTCGCTTCCATCCATAGGACGGGAGTTGAGAGAGATTCTTTTTACTTTGTTTTGCTGTAATACCATTCAGTTGGGTTTCATCTTTAATAAGTTCTGCTATGCAGACAGGGAAAACTTTGCGTGTCTGTATGACAGGTTTGTTTTCTTCTGCTTTTTTCAGTAAGTTTTCATCGTGGATAAACTCCACATCTGTATTAATTTGAAATGTAAATGCCATAATTTTCTTCTCCTTTTACATTTGACCAACGCCATATTTTTTCTGTAGACGAAGCATTATTGTACCTGCAACTGCGCTAATAAGTACGATTGCTGCAAATCCGTACATTGTCATCTGGATACGTTCTGGTACAACAAGATAAGGTGTGACAAGAGCGAAAAGACCGCAGCACAGTCTGGAAAAACCGTTGATAAATCCCTGCATAGAAGCACGAGCTTCGGAAGGGAAGGATTCCTGTGTCCACACTTTGTAGATGGATTCGCCGGCAAACTGATTTCCTATATTATAGCATGCAATCATGGCTACAATCATGAAAAGTGCTCCTCCGCCGAGAGCAATTCCGATCATAGCGGCTGCTTGGATTACAATACCTACGTAGAAAAATTTGTTTCTATGTTTGCTGCCCGCTGCGGAAGCAAATAGAATGCCACAGATTAGGCCTGCGATATTCAGGGCAATTCCACATCCTGTTGCCAATGCTTGAGAGGCATTTGCTTTTACCAGCATATAAGTTTGAAATTGTCCAAACGTGTTTGCCAACAGATTCCAACATACATAGAAAATGATAATGCAGAGAAAGAAGGAGAGATACTTCTTTTTTCCATTTCCTTTAAATAAAGCTGTGAAAGAAACCTCAGAAGATCCGTTTCTGCCTTGAGAAGAGTGTTTACGATCTCCTTCCTGATGAAATTCTTTGAATTTTTTGGAAAAGGTTCTCCATAAAAATGCGACCATAGCCAAACCAGCAAGAATACCGAATACAACTCTGGCTCCAAATGCCCCTTGAATTTTGGATACGATGAAAGCCATAGCATAAGATCCGAGTACACCGATTTGCCAAAAAACTTGTGTGGATGCGACAAGTTCAGCAGATGTTTTTTCATTTGGGGCATCGTGAGAGATTACAGTAAGGCTAATTGGAAGATCTGCTCCAGAAGCAAATCCAGTCAGAATTAATCCGATCAAAAGCATAGGAAAGCTATTGGATAGTACGCATAGAAAAGCGCCTATAGCATACATAATATTCATGTAGTTGAAAGCTCGGATAAGCCCCATAAGTTTTGTCAGATTTCCAGCTAGAAGGGAACCTGCGGCAATGGCAAAAGTTAATGCTCCAGAGAGGATGCCAACCTCTCCAGTTGAAAGTCCCAGTCCATCTTGCCATACAGTGATGGTGGCAGACAGACCGATGATAATGCCAGAACCTAGCATAGAACCAATACCGGCAGCTCCAACTAAGGGCATGTATTTTTTTGAACTCGTTTTATTCATAATACTTCTTCCTCCATAATATTATTTTTTTCATTTTTTTGTATTTTTCTGCGCTCTGTTAGTTCCCTCTGAATCTCTGTAAATTGATTGTCCAATTTGTAAAATGACATGGTTATGATTGAGAGTATGAGCAAAATCATAGGTATGTAGAGATACATAGATTTGATGGCAAGTAAAGCTTCTGTTGTTTGTACAGTTGCTGTCTTATCATAGGAGCCCCATGCCAGTAGCAAACCAGAGATACCGCCAGCGGCTGCCTGAGCTACCTTTCCTAAAAATCCATTGATAGAAGACAGTGTTCCCGCAGCTTGAACTCCTGTTTTCCATTCTCCATAGTCTACTGGATCGGCTTGCATGGAAAAATAAATACTTTCTTTTATTCCATAACCGCAGGCAGAGATTACTGCACCTACGATAATGAGCTGGATGTTCCTATCTGCTATAAAGATTATAGCCAGTCCTGCCAGCTGCACAGCAGCTGCGGTAGAGTATAGATTTCTCTTTCCAAGACGTTTTGCCAAAAATGGAACGGTTAGATTGGCTACCATAGGAATCATAGTCATGATAGTTGCCACAAGTGAAGAGAGAGTGGTATTTCCTATATAATACTTATAATAGTAGATGAGTGCCGATGATTGAATAAAATATCCTGTCCACATAAACATAATATTTAGTGCAAAAAGTTTCCAAGGTGTGTTATGTGCAAGCGAAACGGTAGTTTCTTTTAAAGTAGCCTGTTTTTCACTAGCTTGCAAATTGTTTTCTCTGACTAGCGCAAAGGTCAGAAAAAAGCATAGGCATCCCACTATTCCAAAGATTCCCATTACAATACGAAAACCGAGTGCTTCGTTGCCCTGACCGACAAGCTGTACAAGGGCAAGAGCTGTGGATGAAACAATTGTTGAACCTAAAAATGCGAAAAACTTTCTCCAGGTTGCAAGGACAGTTCTTTCATTTCCATCATCCGTCATAGCTGGAAGGATTGAAGCTAATGGAATATTCACGACTGTGTACATAAAGGATAAAAATATGTAAGTTGCATATGCATAGATGAGCTTTCCATTTGGTGTAATATTTGGAACACTGAATGCCAAAAACGCAGAGATTGCAAACGGAACTGCGCCAAATAGAAACCATGGACGACTCTTTCCCCACTTTGATTTTGTTTTATCAATTGCAAATCCAACTAAAACGTCGGTTATTGCGTCAATAACTCGACAAACCACAAACATAGCTGCCACAGCTGCTGGATCAAGTTCCATGACATCTGTGTAAAAATACAGCAAATAAAGAGAAATAACTTGCCAAATTAAGTTGCAGGCGAAGTCTCCCATTCCATAACCAAATCGTTGTTGGTAAAGAAAAAGTTTTGTACGGTTCATCGTTCTTCCTCCTTTCTATTTTTGTACAGATTTCTGTATTTCCCCCGTTTCTGTACTATACCTTAATATTAGAGAAATATTAAGATTTATGAAATTGGCATATTTATACAGTTCATTGACTTTTTTTGCTCTCTGTGAGAAAATCTAATTAAAAGTTAATTTGTGCAGGATCGTTTGAATTACCAGATACTGGGGGTATGATCTATGAATCAGAAATTAAAAGAAACATTCAGAGAGATTACAGAATTAAATTGTGATGAAAAATTTTATAAAGCCTATTTTGAGGCTAGCAAGTCACAGCATACACTGGAACAGTTCTTGGCGGATATAGACAAAGAAGATGCCATACGACGTCATCTTGTTATACCAGATCTTTTACCCAATATTATTTCGTATTATATGGATGATGACGAATATTTTTCAGAGAATGATGGGAGAAATATTTTTATCAGTCGACATAATCGGTATACGCCAGGATTTACTCACAAACACAATTTTTTTGAAATTGTTTACGTTTATTCGGGAAAATGTGTTCAGAATATTGGACGAAAACGGCTGTGTTTTCAGCGGGGAGATTTTATTTTCATTGCTCCAGGAGTTTTTCATAATATTGAAGTATTTAATGATAATACGACTGTGTTTAATATCCTTCTTAAAAAAGCAACTTTTTATCAGATGTTTGCGCCCCTTATGAAACAAAATGATATTGTAAGTGAATTTTTTTCTGAAGGACTTTATAATTCTCAGCATATCAATTATTTGATTTTTCACACAGGAGCAACGGGAAAGCCAAATATTCAAAAACATATGATACAGTTATATCAGGAGCATCTTTTTCATGACGCCTGTTCTGATCAGATTATGATTGGGATGATGACCATACTAGTGGGTCTTATTACTCGATATTATCTTTCAACTGTGGAGTCTTCGTTGACAGATAATAAACGGCAAGAGCCAGATCACTTTATGGTGCTAAATTACATCCAATTAAATCTAAATACAGTAACTCTGACGGATGTAGCTAAGCACTTTGGGTTTTCTATATCCTATTGTTCCAGATTAATTAAAGCGTCTACTGGACTAAGCTTTAATGAGTGGAGAAGTGCTCTCCGTATGCGCCGTGCAGAGCGTATGCTTTTGAATACAAATAAAACAGTGGCAGCCATTAGCGAAGAACTTGGATATATGAACCCAGAAACTTTTATTCGTTCGTTTAAAAAATTTACGCAGATGACACCAACGCAATATCGAAAACAAATAGACAGTTATACTAGAAACTAGAATATACAATTAAAAATTATAAAAATCAATGGTTTCAGTTTGGATGACAAACGCAGGGAAAATGCAGAAAACGATACTAAAGTAAATAATATGGAGATGAATAAAAATGGTTAATGTTAAAAAGCGAATTCCATGGGTAGATCTCATGGAAACAATTGCGATGTATTTGGTTGTTTTATATCACGGTACAATCTATGCAGAAAATTCAGAACTGGATAAATGCCTAATGTATTTTTTTAGAACGATTATATCTACTTCCGTTCCGATTTTCTTCTTTGTCAATGGATATCTTTTATTTAATAGAAAATTTGAGTTAAAAAAACATATCTTAAAAACGATAAGGTTAATTGTGCTGACAGGAATTTGGGCGGTTATTACATTAGGTTTACTTATGGTTATAAAAAATGAATATTTAACATTTTCAGATATGTTAAAATATTTATGGACGTGGAAATTAGGATGGTTAAATCATCTTTGGTATATGGGAGCTTTGGTTTGCATTTACATATTCTTCCCATTGTTAAAAGTGGTGTACGATACAAATAAGAAAATTTTTATATATTTTACTGTAGTATGTGCAATCGTAACGTTTGGAAATAGTTTAATGAATGTTGCTGCGACTGTAGTGAGTTGTTTGCTGAATATGGGTGATACATTTTATGATGTTAATTTTTTTAATATGTTCAATCCGTTGAGAGGTATTTATGGTTATACCTTTGTTTATTTTTGTTTTGGAGGAATGATTCCATTAATATACAATAGAATTGTTTCGATCGAATCGAAAAAGAGAAATCGAATTGCAATAGTTGGATTATTAATGAATCTATTTCTATTGTTTGGAATAGGGATTATGTATTCAAATTTATTAGATGAAATGTGGGACGTAGCATGGAATAGCTGTGGTACAATCTTTACATTTTTGAATGTTTTCTTTATATTTGTATTATGTTTGAATTTTAATTCAGACAATAAACTTATTTCGACAATCTCAAAAAATACAATGGGAATATATTTCTTGCATGAATTATTCATTCAATTAACAAGACCATCCATAATGAGTAATCCGTTACTATGCAATTTCTTTGTTAATATCATCTATGCTGGATTAATTGTTTTAGTAAGTTTAGCTTTTTGCATTGGTTTAAAGAAAATACCAGGAATTCGATTCCTGCTAAAGTAGTACTAAATCGAATTCCCAGATTTATGAAAAAGAGGTATTTGCAAAGATCTCAATAACCACCAATATAATGGGAAGCAATATTCAAACTTTCAGGAGTGATTTGCAGCTAAAAAATCCCTTATATTTAAGAAATTTATTTTTATGAGATGGTCATTGTGTTTGTAATTATCATTATAATGTTTATTATATAAATATAATATCGTTTCTCTGTCACTTTTTATTATTATTCTGCCATTTTCGACGATATTCTAATGGCGTATATCCTGTGTGTTCGCGAAAAATTTTTCCAAAATAACTGGCATTTCCTAATCCGCAAGTATGACCAATTTCTGTTACAGATTCGTGTCCATCTGCTAACATTTGACATGCTATTTGTAAACGGTAATTTTTTATGTATTCTAGTGGCGTCATATGTAAATAATTATGAAAAACTCTATAGCATTCTCTTTCGCTTAGAAAAGCAGTTGCAGCAAGTTTTGAAATGGAAATTTTTTCAGTGTAATGTTCATGTATATATATCATCATTCTTTTTATTTTATCTGTTGTTTTATTCGCTGAACCTGACTTCTCTTGAAGAGTGGGGTAGCATAATTTTAACAATTGTATCCATATTTGAGATAAAGATTCTCTTATATTCAGCTCATAGCCAAATTCATTTTCTGATAATTGAAATGTTTGTTGAATTAAATGAAGTATATCTGCCTGTGTTGGATTGTTAGGATATAAGGCAATCATTTCAAGCTGAGAGGCTGTAATAATTGGCGTAATATATTTTTGTTCGATAAGACTTCCACATTTTCCTGCAATTAAATCAGGTTCAAAGATATGGAGAAGCTGTATATTTTTTTCATTACGTGTCTGAATTTTTGTCATGTGCAATACATTGGAATTAATCATACCACCAGAACCTGCTGGGAATACCATAATTCTATTTGGAGTGTAATACTTTAATTCGTCGCTTTCCATGTAAAATAGTTCTACGGCTTTATGCCAGTGCCAAGGGACAAAAGAATCATTGTAGTAATCCAATTCAGCCCGTGAAGCAATGTAAGGAAAATTCGGAGCAAAGTATGATAACTTTTCTTCCTTGCTGCCAATATGAAATTCGAAACTACGGGTAATTCTCATCTTGTATGCCTCCCGTTGGAAGAATATTAACATTAAAAAAACAGAATAGGGAATGTTCGTTCTGCGCTTAATAACCTATAAAGTATCATAACTATTTTAGGTAGAATATGCAAGAAAATTTTTGGAAAATCCAATCTTGCCTCTAAAACATTGAAACTATTGACAGGATCCGCTGAATTCGTTACAATATAAACATACCGTATGAATGTAAATGGGAGGTTGTTATGGCGAGAAATAAATATCCAGAAATAACAGTGGATAAAATACTCGATGTATCTGAGCGGCTATTTCTGGAAAAAGGTTATGATAATACTACAATTCAAGACATTGTCAATGAATTGGGTGGTCTAACAAAAGGAGCAATTTATCATCATTTTAAGTCCAAAGAAGAAATCATGGAAGCTTTAGGAGACCGAATGTTTTTGAACAGTAATCCGTTTGAAGTAGTAAAAAAACGTACTGATTTGAATGGACTTCAAAAAATGAAGTTAGTAATTATGCTAAATCAGTCGGATAAAGCGCATGTAGAATTAACAAGACAGGCAGTTCCGCTTTTAAAAAATCCGCATATTTTTACAAGAATGATTGAAACGAATCGTCGTATATTATGTCCGTATTGGCTAGAACTGATTGAAGAAGGACAACGAGATGGTTCTATTCAAACAGAGTATGCGAAAGAGCTGTCAGAATTACTTGTTTTATTGGATCTTTGGATGATACCATCTGTTTTTCCAGGTGGAGTTGAAGAAATACAGCGCAGGTACCAGTGCATCTCTGAAATATTAGGAAAGATTGGTTTGCCACTGTATGATGACAAAATAGCGGAGTTAATAAAATCTTTGCCTTATTATTCTGAAGAAAATAAGTAAAATTGCCTAAGCTTAGGCAATTTTATAATAATTATTTACATTCATTTGGTTGGTATTTAAAATATATAAAAATGTAATGGAGGAGAAGTATGTCAAAATTAGATTTCGCTATTTCGGTATCCAATTTAAAGAAACGTTACCAAAATAAAGAGGTTTTGAAAAATGTTAGTTTTTCTGTTCTTGCTGGAAGTATTTATGCTTTATTAGGTTCGAACGGTGCGGGAAAAACAACAACTGTTCGGATATTGACCACACAGATTAAGGCAGATGGGGGAGAAATGAAGATTGAGGGATATGATGTGTTAAAACAGCCTCAGAAAGTACACGAGGTGATTCGCTTAACAGGACAATTTTCGGCAGTAGACGAAGTTTTAACAGGAAAAGAAAATCTTATCATAATGGGGAGATTATGTCATTTACCTAATCCAGAAAAAAGAGCGGATGAATTGTTAAAGTATTTTGAATTATCTGTTGCAGCAAATCAAATAGTTTCGACCTATTCAGGTGGAATGAAACGAAAATTAGATATTGCCATGAGTCTGGTAGGAAATCCGAAAATAATATTTTTAGATGAGCCAACAACGGGATTAGATCCACAAAGTCGTCATAGTATGTGGAAAATGATTAAAGAGTTAAACAAAACGGGCATAACGATTTTTCTGACGACACAATATTTGGAAGAAGCAGAACAATTAGCGGATCAAATTGCCATATTGGACAAGGGTGTAATTATTGGAGAAGGAACACCTGAAAAGTTAAAGTCATATCTTCCGCAAGGTGTCGTTCAATTTGTATTTGAAGATATAGAAACATTTGAAAAAGCGAAATCACTTATAGGAGATTATAAAACTTCTTTCCTATCAAAGGAATATAAATTAACGGTTGTTACAGATGGAAAAGCCGATACATTAGCACAGATATTTAGCAGGTTTTATCAAAACAAAGTAAGTATTCATAGTTTTTCGCAGCTTACACCTAATTTAGAAGATGCGTTTTTAACAATGATTGCAGAAAGAGAGGGAGAAAGTTAATGGAAATCAAATTAAATCGATATAACGATACTATTACAATGGCAAAACGTTGTTTTATGCTTTCAAAAAGGAATCCAGATACATTGTTAACAAGTATTATGCTTCCAGCTTTAATGATGTTACTGTTTGTTTCTCTCTTTGGAAATCTTATTCATGTAGGTGAAATTTCCTATGTGAATTATATTGTCCCTGGCGTTTTATTGCAATGTATTGGGCAATGTTCTTCTACAACGGCAATTATGATGAATAGAGATGTAACAAGTGGAATGGTAAGTCGATTTTGCACGTTGCCTATTAAAAATATATCTATTTTAAATGGACATATATTGGAAGCTCTTGTAAGAAACTTACTAACTTCTGGGATCGTTTTGCTTGTTGCAGTGCTTTTGGGTTTTCGTCCCTCTATAAACTTAATGGATTGGGGGATTGTATTTGTATTGCTTACAGGCATTATTTTGGCATTGTCATGGTTGGCTATTATTGTAGGAATTATGGCGAATAGTGCGGAAGGAGCAAGTGCATTATCGGCATTAGCGATTGTTTTACCTTATTTAAGTTCTGGATTTGTACCAACAGAAACTTTGCCAAAAGTAATGCGTGTATTTGCAGATTATCAACCTATGACACCAATTATTGATACGATGAGGAATGCATTGTTAGGTCATTCATTAGAAATGGATGTATGTATCATTGCGTTGTTTTGGTGTGTTGGATTAGTTGTTGTATTCTACTTCCTGTCATTAGTATTATTTAAAAATAGAATGAATAAATAAATACTGTTTTTGGTTTCTTTTCTTATTCTTTATAGACAGAAACAGTTATGGTTCCAGTCAGATTTTCGATATCAGTTTCACCAGAAACAACCCGACCCAATTCATATAAGCTGCTGTTTGGGCTGAAATGGTCATAAAACATTACTACATCGCCCCATGGGGAATAATAACATAGGCTGCCATTATGTCCTTCTGCGGTTGGAGTGTAAGAAGTATCTAATTTATTTGGGGGATAAAAGATTTTCTCGTTTGTACTGAAATCTTCCACATTTAGAGTCAATGGAAGCTGAGAATATAAGTCTTTTGCAGCTTGGCTGTTATTTAATTCATAGATAATCTCGTAATCGGATGATTTTATAGAAATCTTCATTATTTCCTCTCCTATGTTATTGGATGTTATAGTTTCGGGTGTTGTATCAACTGTAAGTTCAGTAGCTGTGGTATTTTCAGATACATTCTGTTTTGTTATGTTGTCGCTTGTTGATTCAGCAGAAGAAGAGCCTGCGTATCCTGCTAACGTAAGGAGTAGAGTGATTCCTATTATACAAATAATAATTTTTTTCATGATAATTCTCCTTTTTGATTTTTATTATAAATGGAAAGGAAGAAAATTACAAATAGTTAAGAATAATGGAATACCATAGCTTATAAGAATGATAAAGAAAGATATAATAGAAGTACGAATAAAAGATAAGGAATATAATGGTATGATTGAAACAAGATTGTTATATTATTTTTTAGCTATTGCACGAGAACAGAATATTACAAAAGCTGTGGAAGTTTTGTTTGTGACACAGTCTACTCTATCAAAATAGATGATGGATTTGGAAAAACAGATTGGAAAACAGCGTCAACAGCATCATAATTGAACGCTTTACTGCATTTGATAATTGTATTAATATATGTAATGTGATGGAAAGGCAGGATAGATTTGAAATATTTTTAAGCGATGTTTGCTCCTTTTAATTGGACTACCATCCAATTCAACTTATGCAGCTCCCAGTAACGTTTTTCTTTGGATATCTGACGGATTTTGGAGTGTGGGTAGTCCAAGGAATTACATATACTGTATATTGGCAGCAGTGGATACTATGTCTGATTAGTATTTTACTAGTTGCCGTTGGTGTTAGTTTTGAAGTAAAAGCAGGTGTTGTAGTGCTTGCAGGCGAAGGAGTAGTTCTTGCCATATGTAAGGTATTTCCAATTAAGTTTGGATATATGAAAGTAGGATTTGATATAACACTTGTTATGACTGCTTGTATTTTGTCTGTTCTTATATTTTATGAGAATGGTTTCTTTTATTGTGAGATAAAAAAGGATCCTTAGAGGAGGTTTCTTTTTTCCATAAAAAAACTTAATTGAAATCGCAGAAAGTCAGATTGAATGTTTGAACAGAGAATATCGAGAGATATAGAAATTTAGCTAGATGTGGTGTTCAATAATTTTATAAGTACCATTGTTTTATATGAGAGTTTTATTTTCTGACATCTTCTTTAGTGAATTTAGAGTTAGGTCAAGGCATCCAGACCGCCTAAAATAAAACGGATTAAACTGCCTTGTAGCTGATACCATTCCTTATTTTTCTCCCAGTGCATCGATTTGTTTACTTCATAGGCGCCATAAATAACAAATAAGTATAGCTTGTCTGCTTCTTTGCGGGAGAGGTGGCATTGGTTTATTAACAATGGAACTATCTTATCTCGTTCTGTTACATATATTTTTTTGATAATATAGGCCGATAGGCTTTCATCTAAAAAAAGTACACGATATTTTGGTTGATTTGCTATTCGTTGACAGATAGGTAATAGCGTATCATATTGCTCTAATGTAGTAAGATTTCGTTGGGATGTAATAAAATCAAGCATTTTCAACATATTAGAATTAAGGTTACTCGATTCATGTTCGGTGGTTTGTAATGCGTCCTCTAACAACTCGTTCAGTACTACAGTTAAGTTGTCGTAATGGATATAAAAAGTTGCACGGGTGATTTCTGCCTGTCTACAAAGTGCAGCAACAGTTATTTGGTCAAATTGTTTTTTTTCCATCAATTTTAATAGTGCATCTTTGATTACATTTTTTGTATAGATTGTGCGCCGATCCGTTTTACGAGTTTTTTTATTCATAGATTCCTCCAAATTTATTGACAATTTTTCAAATCTGTCTAGGATTGTTCTGTTTTTGGGAAACTGTAATTGTTACTTTTTTTAAAATATAGTATAATAATTTTTATACAAGATGTCAATAAATGATTGAAACAAATTAGGAGGTAATTATTGTGGAAATTCAGCAAATTCGAAATGCAACAATTGTTGTTAATTATGCAGATAAAAAGTGGATTATTGATCCATGGTTTCAGAAAAAAGGGATGGGAATGAGTGCCCCATCTCCTGATTTAGAAAAAGCCAAGTTGCCATCGCCTATGGTGGAATTACCTATGCCAGTAGAAAAAATAATGGATGGAGTAGATGCTATTGTTGTTACTCATATTCATCCAGATCATTTTGAACCAGAGACAGCAGCTATGTTAAAAAAACAGATTCCTGTTTTTGTACCAGATGAAAACACAAAATTACAGGTGGAATCTTTTGGATATCAATATGTGACTGTGTTAACAGACAAGGGAGTTAATTTTGGAGATGCAACATTAATCCGTACAGAAGGAATGCATGGAGAAGTTCCAGAACAGACGGCAGGTCAGGTTTGTGGTATCGTATTTACTGCAAAGAAAGAAAAGACATTGTATGTAGCAGGAGACACCGTTTACTACCGAGGAGTGGAAGAAGCATTAAATACTTATCATCCTGATGTCGTAGTTGTCAATGCTTGTGGTGCAGTTATGTTGGGAGTAGGACGATTGATTATGGATGCAGAAGATGTATGCAAAACATGTAAAGCAGCTCCTTATGCCGTTATTATTGCCAGCCATATGGAGGCAGTGAATCATGCAACAGTTACTCGTGCTGAACTGGAATTATATTTAAAACAGCAAAACCTGGATCGTCAAGTACGAATTCCAAATGATGGGGAATGCTATCATTTTTAAAATTATAACAAAAATGCTCACCTGATTCAAAAAGAAATGCAGGCGGGCATTTTTGTAAATTGTATCGTTGAATTACTGGAATATTTTTTTCAGTTCATCTAACAAAAGTTGTGCTACGGGTGTAAATACTTGATATTTTTTCCAGATTACATACATTTTTGTATGAAGTTCTGGAGTAATGGGGCGAAAACAAAGGGTGCTATCAGGAGTGATTTCAATTAGTTTATCGAAAGTAAGTTCAACGCCAAGTCCTTCCCGCACAAACACAGCTCCGTTATTGGAAAGGTTAAAGGTAGCCATAATTTGAAGTTGGTCTACCTTTTCACCACACCAGCGAGGCAAATCCACTTTTGCAGATTGTTCGGAACAAAAAACTGGGTAAGGAATTAAATCTTCTAATTGAATTGCTGATTTTTGGGCTAATGGACAGTCTTTACGCATAATAACGCCCCAAGTATCACTTTCTGGGACTTCTAAATAGTTGTATTTGGATAGATCTGGAGGTTCTACAATAAATGCCATGTCAAATAATCCACGATCTAGGCGTTCTGCTACGATTGCAGTATCACCGCTGATAATATGATAATGAATACCTGGATAACGTTCATTTAAATTCCGTACAGCTGCTGCAAGATATTTAATTAAGTAAGATTCTGCACAGCCGATATAAATATCTCCTCCTGTGATATCGTCCATAGTCCGAAATTCATTCGTAATTTTATCTGCTATAGCCAGCAAATCTTCCGCTCTTTTACGCAGTAACATTCCCTCATCCGTCAAATGAATGCTATAATTGCTGCGAGTAAATAACTTCTTTCCAAGTTCTTCTTCCAGTTCTTTCATTTGGCGAGATAAAGAAGGTTGAGAAACATGAAGTCGTGCTGCTGCTCGTGTCATATTTTCTTCTCTTGCAATTTCCAGAAAATAACGTAATACTCGAATTTCCATCTGATTTCCTCCCATTTTATATGATGATGCCGCAAACAAAAATGTTTATTATAAGTTAGTATAACCGATTGTGTTATTTAATACAAGAATAACTGGAAATGAAAAATAGATATTGGATAATTTCTTATAATAATATTATAATGCAATTATCGGAGGTGAGGATATGGCAGAAGCGTCAGATAAAAAGGGCATTTTGCTTCAGAATCTACAGGACGCAGGATTTGATATTCAGACAATTCAACAATGTATTTCTTTGGTAGATAAAAAGCAAGAAGCACAATTACTCCGTTTATTGGCATATCAAAAAAATAGACTGCTGGATATGCTTCATAAAAATCAAGAGAAAATAGATTGTCTGGATTTTCTAGTGTATCAGATTAAACATGGAAATATTATTTAAAAAATTAGGAGGACTTTTTTATGAAATCAGCTTATGAAGGATATACGTTTCCACTTAGTCAAAATGCAAATAGAACACCAGTGCGGTTTAGAAATCGTTATGGAATTGAATTGGCAGGTGATCTTTACACACCTAAAAATTCAAAAGGAAAACTTGCAGCAATCGCAGTTTGTGGTCCTTTTGGTGCAGTAAAAGAGCAGGCATCTGGGCTTTATGCGGACGAAATGGCTTCCAGAGGGTTTGCAGCGCTGGCTTTTGATCCATCGTTTATTGGAGAAAGTGGCGGTGAAGTTAGAAATGTTGCATCTCCAGATATTAATACAGAAGATTTTTCAGCAGCGGTCGATTTTCTCTCTAATTTAGATTGTGTGGATAATGAAAAAATTGGGATCATTGGAATTTGTGGATTTGGTGGAATGGGTTTGAACGCAGCAGCGATGGATACTCGTATTAAAGCGACAGTTACTTCTACGATGTATGATATGAGTCGTGTCAATGCAAATGGATATTTTGACGTTATGGATGCAGATGCTCGATATGAATTGAAGAAAACATTAAATGCTCAGCGTACAAAGGATTATAAAAATGGCACCTTTGCCAGAGCAGGCGGTGTCGTAGATCCTCTTCCAGAAGATGCACCATTTTTTGTAAAAGACTATTATGATTATTATAAAACAGAAAGAGGATATAGTGAACGTTCCCTAAACTCAAATGAAGGTTGGAATACAACTTCGGCATTGTCTTTTATTAATATGCCAATTTTAAACTACAGCGATGAAATTCGCAGTGCAGTTCTGATGATTCATGGAGAAAAGGCACATTCTTGTTATTTTAGCAAAGATGCGTTCAAGAAATTAAAAGGAGAGAATAAGGAACTTCTGATCCTCCCAGATACGGTTCATACTGATTTATATGATCGAAAAGATAAGATTCCATTTGATAAGATGGAGAATTTCTTCAAAGATAATTTAAAATAAGAAATATCTGTTTGTTGAAAATATTAAAAAATATTGTATTCCTCTTTGTAGAAAACTTTACCAAAGTCGTATTAAGAATGCAGAACATTAAGTCATAAAACTGAGAAAAACCGATATAGATTCTACACCATCTAGGAGAGATTCTATATCGGTTTATATATATTCAGTAAAATACAGTTTAGAGAACTGCCAAGTATTCTTAATGAAATTATTGATTTCGGTAAGAGATGTAGTATAATCGATGTATAGGAAACATCCGAAATTTGAGAGAAAGGAAAAAAGGGGGAGGTTAATGAAAATTATTGAAGTTTGTGAAAAATCGGTTGATTTAATACAGACACTCTTGAAAGTATGGGAAAAGTCTGTAAGGGCAACTCACTTATTTTTATCCGAAGGTGAAATAGTAAGTATCAAAGAATATGTCCCACAGGCAATCAGCAACATTGAAAATCTCGTGATAGCAGAAGATGAAAACAATAATCTGGTTGCTTTTATGGGGATTGAGAATGAAAGCCTTGAAATGCTGTTCATCACGCCAGAAGAAAGAGGAAAAGGATTGGGAAAACATCTAATTCAATTTGGGATCAAAAATTATTCTGTGAAAAGAGTAGCTGTAAACGAGCAAAATCCCCAGGCAAAAGGATTTTATGAGCATATGGGTTTTCAAGTTTATAAAAGAACAGATCACGACGAACAAGGTAATCCTTACCCACTTTTATATATGAACCTTTCGCAGAAATCTTGAGGAAATATTTGCAGGCAATGGGGAAAAAATAGATGAATACACCTACAATAGAAACAGAGCGTTTGATTTTAAGAAAATTTACAGAAAGAGATTTGGAAGCATTATTTCTTATACTCCAGGATGAGGAAGTCAATAAGTTTTTGCCCTGGTATCCAGTAAAAAGTATGGAGGAAACAAGGAAGTTTTATGAGGAAAGGTACGCTTCAAAATATGCCCAGGCGCAGGCCTCTACGCCATCTGTCTGAAAGAAAATAATTATCCTATCGGCTATATAAAGGTTGATATGGAGGAGCACCATGATTTTGGTTACCCACTCCGTAAGGAATTTTGGCATAAGGGCATTGTGACGGAAGCTGGTAAGGCTGTTGTGGAACAAGTAAAAAAAGACGGACTGCCTTATATCACTGCCACACATGATAGAAATAATCCGAGAAGTGGAGATGTAATGCAGGCGTGTGGTATGAAATACTGCTATACATACGAGGAACAATGGCAGCCCAAAGATTTCCCCGTATTCTTTCGAATGTATCAACGAAACTTTGACGGCAACAATAATTTTGTATATAAAAAGTATTGGGATACGCATAGTAACCACTTCGTTGAAGAATTATAATTAAAATACATGAGTTATAATTAATTTTGGCAACAGAGGCAGCAGCAGGACACTTACTTCCTTATTGTGGAGAAAACAGGTTCTGCATGTAGTTCCTTGTAAACTGATCTAAAGTTTAAAAGAAACTATAGTTCTTTGCAAATACATTCATACAAAGCTTGCATAAATAGATCTGCCTGTCTACATTCAGCCATAGTAGTGATGACCACCTGTTTCTCTGGAAGAATCATGGAGATTTGACAATATTTACCATCTGCACGATAGGAGTTATAGTTCCCACGCCAAAATAGATAACCATATGGGGCATCTACTTGTTGTCTGGTACTTTCTTTTATCCATTCGGAATCTAGTAATTGCTTACCATTCCATGTTCCTTGATTAAGATAGAACATTCCAAATTTATGTA
Source organism: Candidatus Fimimorpha faecalis (assembly GCA_018712075.1). GTDB lineage: Bacteria > Bacillota > Clostridia > Lachnospirales > Lachnospiraceae > Fimimorpha > Fimimorpha faecalis. The sequence goes on along the minus strand of DVHN01000188.1, from coordinate 15,913 downwards.
ATTCTGATAATGTTAAAAATAATCCGCCTGCTCCAAAAGAATTTCTTAATGGATCAGTTTCCCAAGTAGGGCTTTTAATTCCAAGATGAGAAAAAAATCTTGGAGTTAGATAAGAAACTAAGTCACATCCTGCCCGTCTTTGAACGAGTATACCCGCAAGATAAGGTCCAACATTATTGTATACAAAATGAGTTCCTGGTTCATAGACAAATGGGATTTTAAATGACATCTTTACCCAATCGTCTTCTTTATAGAGAGGTCTTTGGGCACCCATTAAATTTCCATTTTCTTGTCCTAAGCACATAGTTAGTAAATCTCTTACGGTTGCTTTTCTTAAATTATCGGAGATATATTCTGGCATGTCTTCAGAAAAAGCGTCTGTTAATTTTTCATTGAGAGAAAGCAATCCTTCTTGGACTGCAAAGCCAACAGCGCAGGATGTGAAACTTTTGGTAGCGGAGTAAATGTTTCTTCGACACTCTTGTTCTAAATGCCATTCGGCGATTACATTATCTCCCTGGTTGATTTTTATACCTAGCAAACCCAGTGGTTTTGCCACGTTTACAAATGCTTCAATATTCATACGATCATCTCCTAGCAAATTCAGTTTTTTATTGATTTTATTATATTTAATCAATGTAAATTGGTCAATATTTTTTTAAATCGAATGAAGAAAGTTCCCTGCTTCCAGTGAAATACCTGTTTAATTACTATGAATATAAAAAAGACCATGCTCTTCATATAGCGAGTGAGAGCATGGCTAGATGATCATGATATACAAAAAGAAGTCTCATAGAAGAGTCGGTTTGCCTAGTTTAAAAGATAAATTGCAAAGTTTAAATAGCCTGCGAAAGTAACCCATAGTAAGTATGGAAGCAAGAAATATTTGGCTGGTTTGGAAATCGAATCAAATTGAATGATTGTTGCTAAAATCAATATCCATAAAAAAATAAGCCAAATAAATGCAAATAAGTATTGCTGCCGATTGAAAAAGATAAGTGGCCATATAAAGTTAAACACAAGCTGAATGCCATATAAAGTTAAAGCGGTTTGGTTTGACTTTGAAGAAGTAAGAACCAGATAGGAAGCGATTCCCATAAAAAGGTATAGAATCGTCCAAACGATTGGGAATAACCATCCTGGCGGAGAAAGAGGCGGTTTTTGAATCGTCTCAAACATTTTCATGCTATCCTGAGTTAAAAATGCAGAGAGACCGCCAACTGCAAGCGGTAGGACAAGACAAAGAATCAGTTTTTTCCACTGTATTTTCAAACAATCACTCCTTGCTATTTTGATTTTTTTCATTGTTGTGTATTTTCTTTTGCAGTTTGTATCAATTTTCTCGGGTGATCGGATGGTGTGGTTTTAACTTTTCTATAACATGATATGTGGTATAGAACATTTTATGCTAATTTGAAAAAGTAATTTGAGTGATTCATATTAGTTTGTAAGAAATAACTACGCTGTTTGATATGTTTTTCATAATATTAGGAAAATAACATGACCTTTTTTCATAGATACGATATAATTAAGATATCATTCTCATCATAATATAATAAAGACGTTAGGAGGAAAAATTATGCTAAATCAAACAGACTTATATTGTTTTAGTCCTACAGGAGGTACGAAGAAGGTAGGATATGAATTTGCACAGGCGGTCTCCAAAAAGGTAAATTTCATTGATCTTGCAGGAGATTGTAATAATAGTACAGAGAGCGATCTTACGGTTATCGCAGTGCCTGTATTTGGAGGACGTATTCCTGCAATTAATTCAGAAAAAATAAAATCATTGCAAGGGTCTGGAAAAAAAGCAGTTACATTAGTGGTTTATGGAAATAGAGATTACGAAGATGCATTGTTGGAATTAAATAATAGTGCGAAAAAAAGTGGATTTGAAATTGTAGCTTCTGGAGCGTTTATCGCACAACACTCGATTGTACCAGAAGTAGGAAAAGGAAGACCTGATGCAAAGGACAAGGAAGAAATAAGAGCATTTGCGCAGAAAGTAATGGAACGAATGGAATCGGGTATGAAAAAAGAAATTATAGTACCAGGAAATGTTCCATATAAAGCAGAGATGAATCGGTTAGCCACTCCAATCTCATTGTCATCTTGTAGTTTATGTGAAAAATGTGCAGTAGTCTGTCCTGTTAATGCAATACATATACAAGAAACGGTTGTTACCGATCCAGAAAAATGTATATTATGTATGGCATGTACTTCCGTTTGTCCAGAACATGCCAGAGTCCTTCCTGATGCCTTGAGGGAGGGAACGGAAAAAATGCTGAGTGCTTTTAAAACGGTGCGCAGGGAAAATGAAACGTTTTTATAAACAGGTGTGAGCGAAGTAGGTCGGATTAGGAAGTGAAAGACATTCTCTTTTATATAGATTTTATGGAAAATATGTAAGAGAGAATGCCTTTATTCTTTCGTATTATGTGAGAATGCTTGGTCACTGCAATATTGCAGTACCGATTCCATTTGAGGGGAAACCCATTTGTCACGATGGTATAAAAGTTGTTTCCAGACTTCGATTTCAAAGTCTGCTACGTTTAAATAAAATAGTTTGCCAGCTTTCACTTTTGGGGCGGTGACATAATCTGGTAAAAAGGAAATTCCCATGCCTTGTTCAATGAGAGAACAAATTAGGTTCGTACTTCCGATTTCTAAAAATGGTTTTACTTCTAAAGACATTGCTGCCAGTTTTTCATCCATTAGTCTTCGATAACTCATACCTTTTTCGGTTAAAATAAAGGGTTGTCGGACTAATTCATCAACGGAAATTGGATTAATTTGATGTAAAGGGGAATGGATTCCTGCGACAAAATGCATTCTGATTTTTTCCTCTTTGACGATAATATATTTTGTATCATAAATATGATTGTCCAATGTTAAGATGGCGTCTACTTGATTATAATTAATTAATCGGAACATTTCTTCTGTTCCAGCTGTAATAATTTTTAAAGTAATTCCAGGATACTGTTCCCGAAACACAGAAAAGTTTTCTTTTAATAATGAATCACAGAGTGAATCTGCCATAGCTAGCTGCACATCTCCTGCAATGGTTTGTTTTTCTTGTATTGTATTTTTTAGTTCCTGAGTCATTTGATCCATCTGATGAGCATATTTTAATACGCTTCGTCCTTTTTCTGTCAGAACTACAGTATGGTTAATTCGTTCAAATAGCTGAGAATCTAATTCTGATTCTAACTGCTTAATTTGAAAGGATATTGTGGATTGAGAAAAATTAAGTTTTTGAGCTGCTTTTGTAAAGCTGCCTAATTCTGCTACGTGAATAAATGTTTTTAAATTTTTTATATCCATATTGCTTCTTTCCATCGATTTTTTCGATTTATTTAATCTTAATTATCAATTTTACAAATCGTTATTTATACTATATACTAAACAAGTGAATAATGCAAACGGAATTGATATGTTTAAACATACAAAATGATGAAAGGATAATGGATATGGCTGTTTTTAATGAGATTTATAATATACTTTGGGGTGATTTAATTACGATCCCATTGCCTGGAGGAAGTTCCCTTGGGCTTTCTTTATTGGTACTTATCTTGATTCCATCGGGGATTTATTTTACAATACGTACGCGTTTTCTGCCATTTCGGCTTTTCCCTGAAATGCTTCGGGTTACTGTGGAAAAAAATGTTGTGGAGAAAGATGCTATTTCGGGGATACAGGCATTGATTGTATCCACTGCATGTCGAGTAGGAATGGGAAATTTAGTTGGTGTAGTGGCAGCAATTTCTGCGGGTGGTGCAGGTGCAGTTTTTTGGATGTGGGTGATTGCCTTATTAGGATCTTCAACGGCATTTATCGAAGCAACACTGGCACAGCTATATAAAGAAAAAGATCCTCTTTATGGAGGGTATCGAGGAGGACCAGCATACTATATTCATCATCTTTTTGTAAAAGATGGAAGTAGAAGGAAACGTTCGATTATGGCAGTTTTGTTTGCGATTTCAGGTTTGATTTGCTGGTGTGGAATTAGCCAGGTAATTGGAAATTCAATCTCTTCTTCATTTGAAAATGCGTTTCAAATTCGACCAATTTATACAACAGTTGTGCTTGTAGTAATTGCAGCCATTATTGTACTGCGTAAAAATGCTACAGTAAAAGTGCTGGATATTATCGTGCCAATTATGGCGGCATGTTATTTCTTTATTACAATCTTTATTATTATCAAAAATGCGGGTCAGCTTCCAGCCGTATTTCAGAGAATTTTTATGGAAGCATTTGGATTACGGCAAGTAGTGGCAGGAGGAATTGGAGCTGTTATTATGAACGGTGCAAAGAGAGGGTTATTTTCGAATGAAGCAGGATCAGGGTCGGCTCCTTGTGCAGCCGCAGCAGCGGATATTAGTCACCCAGCAAAAGAAGGGCTTTTACAGGCATTGGGAGTATTTATTGACACGATTTTGATTTGTAGTTGTTCCGCAATGATTATGCTGTTGACACCGGCTGGATTGACAGATGGATTGGAAGGAATGGATCTTTTGCAATCTGCAATGCAATATCATTTGGGGGAATTTGGAGTAATATTTATTGCAGTAATTCTCTGGCTATTTAGTTTTTCAACATTTATTGGAATTTTGTTTTATGCCAGATCAAATGTGGCTTATTTATTTGGAGATAACTGGATTTCTCAGACATTGTATAAAATTCTTGCATTAGTTATGCTTTTTATTGGAGGATTGGCAGCTTACCAATTTGTTTGGGACTTAGGAGATGTGGGAGTTGGATTAATGACGATATTTAATATGATTGCTCTTATTCCACTTGCTCCAAAGGCACTTCGTGCACTAAAAGACTATGAAAAGAATGAAATCAAAAAAAGACGAAAATAGGAACAATCTCTTGTATATATTCAGGAATTTTACTTATACTACCTATGAGGTGATGGAATGAATAAAGCAAAACAAGAGAAACAAAACCAGAAAAAGGCAAATGAGAAATTTAACAGTGTAACACAAAAAGTTAAACCAGAAAATCAAAATCAGACACATAATGCCCGATCTGAGGCAGTAGAATCAAGGAATAGGTAGGCATCCAGAAGGATGTCTTTTTCCTTATAATAGAAAAACTGCTTAGAATTGACATTATTTTGTCAGTATGTTAAACTGAAAAAGACAATTGGATACAAGAAGGTGCCTTAGGACATGGAGAATGTTGGCTAAGGAGAATAGGGAAACAGGTGAAAAACCTGTACGGTCCCGCCGCTGTGAGGAAGGAGTAGGATTCAGTTTGCTGGATTTATTTCTGTTTTTATTGAGGAAATAAATCAAGGGAAGATATCACTGTATATAAAATATATGGGAAGAGAGAATACTATGTAGAGATCCAAGTCAGAAGACCTGCCTTTTTGTAAGTACACAGTACTGTTACGGACGATGACAGGATGTGATAAAGAACCGAAAAGTATCGGTTTTATTGTTACGCCCTTACATCTATATGTGGGGCTTTTTTTATGTTCATAGCGTGAACAGGAAGTTTAATAGGAGGAAATTTATATGAGCGTAAAACAGAAACGAAACTTTGTATCGATGTTAGTAATTGCGATAATGTTTGGAATGACTCCAGCTGTAAATGCGATGCATATTATGGAAGGATATTTACCACCAAAATATTGTATTGCATGGGGAATATTATGTATTCCTTTTTTGGCAGCAGGATTTGTTCAAATAAAAAAAATTGTTTCGGAACATAGAAGAGCTTTGTTAATATTGGCAATGGCAGGAGCTTATACATTTGTATTATCCTCTTTGAAAATTCCATCTTTAGTGAATGGAAGCAGTTCGCATCCTACGGGTACTGGATTAGGTGCTGTTTTATTTGGACCAAGTATTATGAGTATTTTGGGTGTAATTGTATTACTATTTCAAGCATTGCTATTGGCACATGGCGGATTGACAACATTAGGAGCCAATACCTTCTCGATGGCAATTGCAGGACCGTTCTTATCTTATGGGGTTTATAAGTTAGGAGAAAAGATTAATCTTCCAAAAGTTGTAAGTGTTTTTCTGGCTGCGGCATTGGGAGATTTATTTACATACTGTATCACTTCATTCCAATTGGCATTGGCATATCCATCCGAAGTCGGAGGGATTGCAGCGTCAGCGGAGAAATTCTTAGGCATTTTTGCAGTGACGCAAATTCCATTGGCAGTTATTGAAGGAATTGTGACAGCTCTTGTGATTGCAGCATTAGAAAATTATGCGAAGTCGGAATTAGAAGATATTGGATATTTGAAAACAAATATTGCAAAGGGGGGAAATTAGTATGAAGTTTAATGCTAAAATGGTAGTGATTGGCCTTCTTATTTGTGTATGTATTGCAGTAACAGCATTGATTGTAAATAAAGGATCCGAATTTTCAGGAGCAGATGATGCGGCAAGTGATGTGATATCAGAAATCCTGGAAGTCGAAGAATATGAGCCATGGGCAAGTCCTGTTTATGAACCGCCAGGGGGAGAGACGGAATCACTTTTATTCTGTCTCCAGGCAGCATTAGGAGCTGGCATATTTGGATATGGACTTGGAGTTTTAGTAGAGCGCAAGAGAAAAAGTGAAAAAAAATCGAATAGGAATTAAAATTCCTTGAATATTTGATGAAATAGGGAGGAAACAAAATGATGGATAAGATTGCATATTCGTCCGAGTTAAGAGAAAAAAATCCTTGCTTTAAAGCTGCTTTTGCAGTGGGAACGCTTTTGCTTTGCATTGTTAAGAGAAATCTTTTGTTTTCCTCTTTTATTTTAATAGGAATGGGATTACTTTTAAAAACTTATGTAAAGACATCTCTTCATATATGGATGCATCTTATCGTAGTTCCAATCCTATTTGTGTTTCTTAGTACAATTTCAATTTTAATTAATATATCCAAAGAACCTTTATCTGGATTTGCAGTTTCAATTGGGTCCATTTATCTCACAGCAAGTAAGGAAGGCATAAAAGCTGCCTGTAGTTTAGCTATGACTGCGTTCGCATCCATTTCCTGTCTCTATTTTTTGTCATTAACTACACCAATGATGGATCTTCTTATGGTTTTAAAAGTAATTCATTGTCCATCGTTAATAATAGAGCTGATTTTACTAATTTATCGATTTATTTTTATTTTGGAAAATACAGCCAGTTCCATACATACAGCTCAAAAATGCCGTTTGTCGGAAACAAATTATCGTACCTTACTATCTGCATGGTCACAAATGTTAGCAGTTTTATTTGTGTTAGCTTTGAAACGTTCTAGAGCTATTTATAATGCAATGGAAGCAAGATGTTACGATGGGAAGATTGATGTTTTACTGGAAATGTCACAAGTTACGATGAAAGAAAAATGGATGTTATGTATGTATTTTTGTTTTATGGTTTCATTGTCTATTTGGTTATGAGCAAATAACAGAGTAGATTGCGAATATTCGCTTAATTTATAATGGAGTGGATAGTATGGGAGAGATTATTTGTGTTCAAAATTGTTCTTATCAATATGAAGATGGTACAAAAGCATTGAAAAATATTTCTTTTTCGATTCAAAAGGGAGAAAAGGTTGTATTTTTAGGTGGAAATGGTTCTGGAAAATCCACATTGTTTTTATGTATGAATGGAATTCTGCGTCCTAAAAAGGGGAAAATTTTGTTGGATGGAAAGCCAATTGATTATAATAGAAAAGGGTTATTACAACATCGAAGTAGAGTAGGAATTGTGTTTCAGGAGCCAGATAATCAGCTGTTTTCGGCAAGTGTCTATCAAGAAATTTCGTTTGGAATATTAAATATGGGGATAGAAAAAGAACAGGCAGATGCAGCTGTAACAAAAATAATGGAAGAATTGGAAATCACCCCGTTCCAAATGAAGCCAGTACATTGTTTAAGTGGAGGACAAAAGAAACAAGTTGCGATTGCAGATGTTTTGGTTATGAGTCCAAATATTATTTTACTGGATGAACCAGCTTCTGCATTAGACCCGAAACATACAAAACTGGTAAGACGCTTTATCGATCGGATGGTAGAAAAAGGAATGACGGTTTTTGTTTCTACACACGATATGGATTATGCTTATGAATGGGCAGATAAGGTGATTATTTTTAAAAATGGAGAACAAATGGCTCTAGGGAAACCAAAAGAGCTTTTTGTACAAAAAGAATTAATAGAAAGTTGTAATTTGATGCAACCTACAGTAGTAAAACTGTTTCAATCATTATGTGAACATGGGATTTTAACAGGAATAACAGAAATTCCAAAAACGATGGAAGAGTTGGAGCAGTGTTTAATTGCAGAGAAGGAGAAACATAATGAATAAAAGAGGAATTTTGGTTGTTAGTTTTGGAACAACTTATTCAGATACGAGAGAAAAAACGATTGAAGCGATCGAGCGGGAATTAAAAGAACAGTTTTCGGATCGAACGTTTTATCGAGCATTTACATCGGAGATTGTTCGCTCTGTAATTTGGGAAAAAGAGGGAATTCAAATTCCTAATGTGGCGATTGCTTTAGAACAAATGCATCGAGACGGAATTCAAGATATTTTAGTACAACCGACACATGTAATTGCTGGAATGGAATATGATAAGATGATTACCCAAATTCAGGAAAAACAAGAATGGTTTGAGACCATTCGGATAGGGAAGCCGTTATTAAATGAGACGAGAGATTATGAGGTTGCTGCGAAAGCGATATTAGAAGAGACAAACAGAAATGTAAATTGGACAAAACATATGGCTGTCGTTTATATGGGACATGGAAGTGAACACGAAGCAAATCAATGTTATCCTATTTTACAGAAGACATTTCGGAAAATGGGATCTGAAAACATTTATGTGTCAACGGTAGAAGGAAGTCCTATTTTGGATGAAACAATTTTTGAGATAAGAAAAAACGAATATCATACGATTGTATTACAGCCATTTATGATTGTGTCAGGAGATCATGCCAGAAATGATATGGCAAGCAGGCAGACCAATTCTTGGAAAAGCCGATTGGAAGAAATGGGATATCAGACAATATGTCTGTTGAAAGGATTAGGAGAATTAGAGGAAATTCGTCATCTGTTTTCTTTACATGCAGAGGAAGCAGTGGGATTGAATGAATAAAAAAGGCATCCAATGGATGGGGAAATTTGGATGCCATTGAAAAAGAAGTTCTTTAATTGGATTTTGCAATAATAAGAGAATAATATCCAGAATCATTAGGGATTTCTTCTAGAGAGTAATAGCGTTTTTCACTGTCCATTGTACAGTTTTCAGCCATATAAATGGTATAATTATGCTTGGAAAGAGCAGTTTTTACATTGGAGAGTTGTTTTCCTGATTTCATTAGAACTTTCGTTCCAGGAATTGTCAGGAAAGCATCCGTTTCGTAAGAACCTGGTATAATAGTAATTGGTTCGGATTGTTCTGCCAGACTAATTTGAAATGCAGCGGCAGCGGCGCAAAACGATGGAATTCCATTCAGAATCACGGTAGGATAACCATTTTTAGAAATGATTTGGTGGATATACATATAAGTAGAGTATACTGTTGGATCACCGAGGGTGAGAAAACAGACGTCTTGCCCCTGATCTAAAAATTGTTGAATCGAAGCCGCAGCTGCCGTATGACTGCTTTTTAAAATAAGAGGATCTTTTGTCATTGGCATGGATAATGGTAAAACTATTTTTTTATCCAATTCAGGAACTGCTTTTTGGGCAATTTGATACGCCGTGCAGTGATCTTTCTTAGCGGAAGGGATTGCAATAATAGGGCTTGACTGAATGGTACGAAGCGCTTTTAATGTTAAAAGTTCTGGATCTCCAGGACCAACCCCTGTTCCGAATAAAGTACCTTTCATATTTTAACATCAATCCTTTCTTGTCTCTTAATTGTTTTTTGAGTATAATCCTATTAGGGATAATGCTTTACAAAGAAGTCATCTTGGTTACTATAACATAAAAGAAAAGGGATCGCAATGTTAGAACAGTATATGTATAAAGGAAATAAGAAATTAAGATATGGATATACAACGGGTTCCTGTGCGGCAGCAGCTGCGGCAGCGGCAACAAGAATGCTGTTGTCAGGAAAGCGGGTTGAGGAAATTTCTCTTTTAACGCCAAAAGGAATCTGGTTATTATTGAAGATAGAGCAGATTTGTATAGAAAAAAACTGGGTGCGATGTGCTGTGAAAAAGGATGCTGGGGATGATGCAGATATTACCGATGGAATTTTTATTTATGCGACCGTAAAAAAACAAGAATGCCCAAGCGAAAAAAAATGTGATATCCTTATTGACGGAGGAGAGGGTGTCGGACGTGTAACGAAGCCTGGATTAACACAGAAAATAGGAGAGGCTGCGATTAATCCGATTCCCCGAAAAATGATTTATGATAATGTACATCGGGAAGCTGAGAATTTTTGTTATGCAGGAATTTTAACCGTTGTGATTTCGGTTCCAGAAGGGAGAGAGATTGCCAAAAAGACGTTTAATCCAAGACTGGGAATCGAAGGAGGAATTTCTATACTGGGTACTTCTGGGATTGTGGAACCTATGAGTGAAACAGCATTGATTGATACAATTCATGCAGAAATTCAAATGAAAGCTGCTCAAGGGGAAAAAGATTTGATTCTGACACCTGGAAATTATGGAAGTGATTTTATAAAGCAATCGCTTCATATTGATTTGGAACACTGTATTAAATGCAGCAATTTCATTGGGGATACGATTGATATGGCGTATGAGTTTCAACTAAAAAGTCTTTTACTCATTGGGCATATTGGTAAGCTTGTAAAACTAGGGGCAGGCATTATGAATACACATTCCCGATGGGCAGATGCCAGGATGGAAGTGTTAAGTTCCTGTTTTTTGTTAGCTGGAGGAAGTGCAGAGCAGGCACGGGAAATTCTAAACTGTATTACAACGGAAGAAGCCATTGATCGAATGGAGCAATACCAAAAGAGAGAGGCCACAATGGAACAATTGATGAGAAAAATAGAATTTCATTTAAAACGACGAGCGTATGATGGGCTGGAAATTGGAGCGATCATATTCTCCAATCAGCATGGAGTATTAGGAATGACAACAAATGCGGGTCGATTGAAAGAGAGACTGGAAAAGAAATCGAATTGATCATTGCTATCTTTAAAAATTAGGAGGAAAATTTAAGATGGTTTATTTTGTGGGAGCAGGTCCAGGGGCAACGGATTTAATTACCGTGAGAGGGCTGAAGTTACTGCAAGAAGCAGACATTGTAGTTTATGCAGGTTCTCTAGTGAATCCAGAACTTTTAAAAGAAACGAAGAAGACTTGTGAAATTTATAATAGTGCAGTTATGACATTGGAGGAAGTAATTGCTGTGTTAAAAAGAAGCGCTTCAGAACAAAAACAGATTGTTCGGCTCCATACGGGAGATCCTAGTATTTATGGAGCGGTCAAAGAACAGATGGATGAACTGGAACGGATTGGAGTTTTATATGAAGTTTGTCCTGGAGTGAGTAGTTTTTGTGCGGCAGCGGCGGCGCTGCAAGCAGAATATACGCTTCCAGGTGTTTCTCAGACTGTAATTATTACAAGAATGCCAGGCAGAACTCCAGTGCCAGAAAAAGAAGAGATGAAGGCGTTGGCAAGTCACGGAGCAACTATGGTTATTTTTTTAAGTACTGGATTGCTGAAAGAATTACGGGAAGAGCTGCTGCAAGGATATTATACGGAAGAGACTCCATGTGCATTGGTTTATAAGGCAAGCTGGCCAGAGCAAAAAGTGATACGAACAACGTTGAAATTTCTTCCAGAAGCAGCAGAACAAAATCATATTACGAAAACAGCATTGGTTGTAGTTGGAGATTGTCTGGACACAGATTATCAGTTATCGAAGTTATATGATGCCAGTTTTTCTACAGAATTTCGGCAGGCATCAAAAAAGAATGGATGAAATAGATGGTTTATATTATTGCATTTACAAGAGCTGGAATTGTACTTGGAAAGAAAATTCAGCAGAGCAATATGGTGGAGACGGTCGTTCTTTTTGGATGGTATAAATATGTACAGGAAGATGCAATACCGTTTGCTCATACAAAGCAATTATTAGAAAAAATTTGGAAAAAAGCAGATGCCATTGTGTTTATCGGAGCAGCAGGCATTGCAGTGCGAAGTATCGCCCCGTTTTTGACGGATAAGGTAAATGATCCTGCTATTTTAGTCATGGATGAGAAAGGGAAATTTGTCATTCCGATTCTTTCTGGACATTTGGGTGGGGCAAATGCATATGCCGAGCAGTTGGCAAGGAAAATTGGAGCGGTACCAGTTATTACGACTGCAACCGACTGCAATCAATGTTTTGCTGTAGATTTGTTTGCCCAAAAGAATGGACTTTGGATTGCAGATTGGCATGAAATTAAAGAAATATCGAGTCGAATATTGGAAAAAGAACCTGTCGGATGGATAAGCGAGTATGATGTAGAGGGAATTCTTCCTATGGGCCTGATACAGATAGAAGAAAAAGAGCAAATACAATCTTTCCATATCGAAGCGGGCGTTGTGATTGCATCTAAGATGGAACCCGTTTATTTTCCATTGGAATGTCGTCTGCTCCCCAAAAATCTAGTGATTGGTGTTGGATGCAGAAAGGGAAAATCATTAGAAGAACTGGAACAATTTTTCGTACAGCAATTAGAGCAGCATGGTTTTCAAAAACAGCAGGTAAATAAAATTGTTTCCATTGATCGAAAACAGCAAGAAAAAGGATTGATTGAGTTAGCGAAAAAATGGAAGATTCCGTTTCTAACCTATTCTTCCGATCAATTAAATGCAGTGGAAGGAGATTTTTCAAACTCTGATTTTGTAAAGCAAACAGTAGGAACTTCCAATGTATGTGAAAGAAGTGCCTATTTGGGAAGCAGATGCGGAAAAAAGAGAATGAAAAAGACGGCAAGAGATGGAATGACAATGGCTGTTTATGAAGAAGCAATTGCGATTTCATTTTAAAAGGATAAATGAAATCGTAAAGCTGTCTTATTATTAGAAACGATAAGGAAAGGAAGGAACAATGCTATTTATAGTTGGATTTGGCGCTGGAGGAGAGAATGGAATGACGTTGGAAGCCAGGCAGGCACTGGAAAAAAGTGATGTCATTGCAGGATATACGGTGTATGCAGAATTGCTAAAATCAATCTTTCCTCATAAGGAATATTTTGTAACTCCAATGAGAAAAGAAAAAGAACGTTGTATTTGGGCGATTGAAACAGCAAAACAGAACAAAACGGTTTCGCTTGTATGCAGTGGGGACAGTGGTGTATACGGAATGGCAAGTTTAGTTTTGGAGTTGGCAAAGGGAGAAGATTTGGAAATAAAAATTATACCAGGTGTCACAGCAGCTTGCAGTGGAGCAGCGGTATTGGGAGCGCCGTTGTCACATGATTTTGCAGTGATTAGTTTAAGTGATTTGCTGACTCCATGGGAATTGATTGAGAAACGGATTCAGTATGCAGCTATGGGGGATTTTGTGATTTGTATTTATAATCCATCCAGTAAAAAACGTGCAGATTATTTAAGACGTGCATCGGAAATTGTATTACAATATCAGAGTCCAGATACGGTATGTGGTTATGTAAGAAATATTGGCAGGGACGGAGAAGAAAAACGAATTTTATCGTTGAAGCAGTTACAAGAGGCTCATTTGGATATGTTTACAACAGTATATATTGGAAATAGTCAAACAACTGTAATGGATGGAAGAATGGTAACTCCGAGAGGATATCTGTTATGAGAGGTCAGAAAGAGACGATTGCCGTTTTTGCAGGGACAACGGAAGGCAGACAGTTATGTGAATACTTGGTCAAACAGCAAAGAGAAATAGTTGGATTTGTAGCGACAGAGTATGGCAGAGCATTATTGGATGAGGAAACCAAAGAAAGAATTCGAGTTGGCCGTTTAACGGAAACAGAAATGGAACAAGTGTTAAAAACAGAAAGTCCCAGTCTCGTTGTCGATGCCACGCATCCCTATGCAATGGAAGTAACTCAAAATATTCAAACTGCGTGTACAAAGCTGAATTTGCCGTATTTACGTTTAAAGAGAAAGGAAACAAAGCTGGAGCAAGATGAAACTACGATATTGGTAAAATCAGCAAAAGAGGCGGCAGACTGGCTTTTAAAGAAAAAAGGGAATGTGCTATTAACGATTGGCAGTAAAGAAATGGAAGCGTTTCAGATTTTGCCAGACTTTACACAGCGTATTTATGCCAGAATTTTGCCAATGGCGTCCATGATTGCAAAATGGGAGCGAAAAGGATTAACGGGCAGACATTTAATTGGGATGCAGGGGCCGTTTTCAGAGCAGATGAATCGGGCTATGATAGAAGAATTTCAGATTCAATATTTGGTGACAAAAGAGTCTGGAGCAACAGGTGGATTTATTCAAAAACGAGAAGCAGCGAAAAAAACGGGATGTAAGTTGGTTGTAATTGAACGCCCGCAAAAAGAAGAGGGGATTTCTTTGGAGGAACTAATGAAACAATTAGGAGGAAAGGATGAAGAGAATTGCAATTGTTGGAGTTGGAATGGGAAATTGGAAGACGCTGACTGTGGAAGCGAAGGAACGAATCCAGCAGGCACAGCTTTTGATTGGAGCAAAACGTCTGATAGAACCGTTTTCTCATGCACCGACCGTGATTAGATATCGGCCAGAAGAAATTAGGGCGGTGGTTGAACAAACGGATAAAGAAGAAATTGTAATCGTAATGTCGGGAGATACTGGATTTTACAGTGGGACGAAAAAACTGCTGCAATATTTAGAGGAATGGGAAGTTAAAATTTATCCAGGGATTTCTTCGATTTCCTATCTATCCGCTCAAATTGGAATTTCATGGGAAGATGCCAAAATTCTGAGTCTTCATGGAAGAGAGGAGAATTTAGAGGAAGCGTTGTTCCAGTATGATAAAGTATTTTTGCTGACGGCTGGAAAGATGAACGAACTCTGTCAGAGGTTAACTTCACATGGATTTGGAGATTATGATATTTATATCGGAGAATGGCTGAGCTATCCACAAGAGCGAATTACAATAGGAAAAGTAAGAGAAATGCAGCAATTGGAATCCAATCCTCTTGCCTGCTGTTTTTTAATTGCAAATGGAGAAAAAAAGAGAAGGCCTTCGTTTGGAATAGGAGATGAATTATTCGTTCGAGGAAATGTTCCAATTACCAAAAGTGAGATAAGAGCGGTAACTCTGTCAAAACTATCCTTGAGAAAGACTGATATTGTATATGATATTGGGGCAGGAACTGGTTCTGTGTCTGTGGAAATGGCAATCGCTGCATCGATGGGGAAGGTTTATGCAGTGGAATGTCAGGAAGAGGCACAACAATTGATTGAACAAAACAAAGAAAAATTTCAATTGGAAAACCTGGAATTGGTAAAGGGTATGGCACCCGATGTAATGAACAATCTTCCAAAACCTGATGTGGCATTTTTAGGCGGAACAAAGGGAAATATGGAACAAATATTGACGATTTTACAACAAAAAAATCCAAGTATTCATTTAGTAATTAATGCAATTACATTGGAAACGATGTCTCAGGCGCTGGAAACTTTAAAAAAATTAAAATTTAGAAATCTAGATTTGGTACAGCTATTTCCAGCACGGGCAAAACAGGTAGGAAGTTATCATATGATGACTGCATTGAACCCCGTATTTCTGATTACGGCGGATGGTATGGCGGAATGAAATGAGGTGAAAGTAGAGATGGGAAATCGAATTATGATTGCTGGAACTGGCAGCGGAAGTGGAAAAACAATGATTACTTGTGGAATTTTAAATTGTTTGAAGCGAAGGGGACTCCAAGTTGGGGCTTGGAAATGCGGACCAGATTATATTGATCCCATGTTTCATGCTAGAATTTTGGGCGTACCTACGAGAAATTTGGACAGCTTTTTTT
>DVHN01000187.1 GCA_018712075.1 Candidatus Fimimorpha faecalis | reverse complement strand
TAACAGCCGTTTGCTCTACCGACTGAGCTATCGAGGAATATCGTATCAGGATTTCTCGCTGACTCCTTGAACTATTATATCAGCTTTTTTTTATTTGTCAAGCACTTTTTTTTATTTCTGATATTTTATTTATCGTCTGCGTTTTATTCCTTTCAACGATATGAATTATACCACGCTATAAAGCAACTGTCAAGCACTTTTTTCAAAATTTTCCAGAAATTGTTTTAAAGTTGTTCTTATTTTTCTTAAAACTTTACTCTTCTTCATCATCAACTGCTACCGCTACACTAGAAACTGCCGTCGAAACTGCTACGATTACAGCTACCACAATTACAAGACCAATTAAAACAATCAGCAGTGGAAGAATTGACATTCCTTGCTGTGCATTTGAATCCATCACTTCTTCTTGGGCAGTTTCTCCCTGTATTGTTTGAACTGGGGTTTCTCCTGCTGTTGCAGATGCTGTTTGAGCTGGAGTCTCCGCCGGCGTTGATGGAGCTGTTGAAGCTGGTACCTCTCCTGGTATTGCTTCGGATGGCGCTATTTGTGCTGGCGTCTCTGCTAAAGACGTCTCTCCAGATACATTCTGTGTCGAAATTTCTTCTGGTGCAGCCAATGTAGTTTCAGCAACAGAAACCGACGATTCCATTGGAGCAGATGATTCTTCGACTACTGGCTGTGCAATTGGCATTACTTCTTCTGCTGCTTGTCCATTTGTTGGAAATAGTATTGCAACAGCTATTAATGCGATAAGAATTATGCTATTTTTCATTCTCTTTTGTTTTTTCCAAAAAATCAATACAACCACCTCATTTTCATTTGCTTCAACAAGTATAACATAATTTTTATAAAAGAAAAAGGTTTATTTTCTTTTTTCCTTTTGTTATACTTAAGAAAAATGATTCAATTATAGAAAGGATTTTTATGCGCCGCCAATTCTGTTATCAAATATCCTATGCTGATTCAGGTATCAGCATAGAACAATTTTTAAAGCAAAAAGGATACTCCCATCACATCATTGTTGGATTACGAAAAGATCCCGAAGGCATCTTAATCAAAGGAAAAAAAGTTTATACAACTCATCGGCTGGAGAAAGATGAAGTTTTACATATTTGTATTAATGAAACAACTTCCTCCAAAGCAATCGTTCCGATGCCTGTTCCATTTTCAATTATTTATGAAGATGATGATATTTTGGTCATTAATAAACCATCGAATACCCCCATTCATCCTTCTCAGGGCAATTATGATAACACATTAGCAAATGGTCTCGCCTATTACTTCGCACAGAAAAACTGTGCATTTATTTATCGTGCCATCAATCGACTTGATCGAGATACCACAGGGCTTTTAATTGTCGCCAAACATGGACTTAGTGCTGCCATCTTATCCCGCATGGTCACAGAACACCAAATATCTCGCTGTTATCTTGCCATTGTAGACGGGATTCCTCCTAAACATGGTACGATTGAAGCTCCAATTGCCCGTGTAGATGGTTCTACCATTGAACGATGTGTTGACTTTTCCAATGGGGAATATGCGAAAACAGAATTTTGGCGTTTAACAACATTTTCTGACCGTTCTTTAATCAAGTTAAAACTATCTACTGGACGGACTCACCAAATTCGGGTTCATATGAAATATATTCAACATCCACTGCTTGGAGATTTTATCTATAATCCCGATTATCGCTGCATTCATCGCCAGGCATTGCATTCGTATTCTTTGGATTTTCAACATCCTATTACCGAACGTCCTCTGCATTTTACTGCGCCATTGCCAAATGATATGAAGCTTGCTTTAACATTTTAGAAGCTGCATTTCCTATAAGAAAAACATATGCGGCTTTAGTAGTTATTATAGCCACTAAAACCGCATTTGATGATTACTTATTTGATTTTGCTTTTAACTCTGCTTTTTTCTCTTTTACTTTCTTTTCAATTGCATCTACTACAGTCTCTAAAACTTTAACACGAGCATAATACTTGCTATTTCCTTCTACAATCACCCAAGGTGCATATGTTGTAGAGGTACGCAGCAGCATTTCATTCACTGCCACTTCATACTGATCCCATTTTTCACGATTTCTCCAGTCCTCATCGGTAATTTTCCATTCTTTTCCTGGAGTTGTCTGACGTTCTTTGAATCGACGTTCCTGTTCATCTTTATCAATATGAAGCCAGAATTTAATGATAATTGCACCAGAATGGGCAATATGTGCTTCCATTTCATTAATTTCCTGATAAGCTCTCTTCCAATCTGCCTCAGAACAGAATCCTTCAATTCGTTCCACCATAACTCGTCCATACCAAGTTCGGTCAAAAATGGCAACATGTCCCGCCTTTGGCATATCTTTCCAGAATCTCCATAAATAATGATGAACTTTTTCATAATCATTTGGAGCTGCTGTCGGATGAACTGCATAACCTCTTGGATCTAGATGGCTCGTTAAACGTTTAATTGCGCCTCCCTTTCCTCCTGCATCCCATCCTTCAAAACCAAGTACTACTGGAATACGTAAACGATATAGCTCATTATGCAGCATCGAGAGTTTCTTTTGGAGTTTATTTAATCGTTCCTTATACTCTTCTCTTTCTAAAGATTTACTTAAATCTACTCCAGATAATGCACCTAGTTTGAATTGAGAAGATTCTGATGGTACAACATTTTTTTCCATTCCCTTTTCAGCTTCTCGGCGATCTAATTCATATTGCAGGCGCTCTGCAACACAAGATATAATCTTTACAGCTGCATATTCTTTATCTGTAGCTTCTACAATAGTCCATGGAGCCATATCGGTATCCGTTTTTTGCAGCATTTCTTCATTCATTTGCATATAACGCTCATACTCTTTGTTCCGCTTTAAATCTTCTGGCGTAACTCTCCATGCAGTCTCTTTTGAATCTAACAGCTTTTTAAAACGTTTTTTCTGTTCCTCTTTTGAAATATACAAGAATAGCTTTATAATTACTGTTCCTCCTACAGAAAGCTGTTCTTCAAATGAAAGAATATCTTGAAATGCCAATGGAATATCACTTTCTTTTGTAATTCCATCAAAACGATCCGTCAATACACGACGATACCAGCTTCGGTCAAAGATTGCCATTCTGCCATTCGCCGGTGTTTTCGTCCAAAAACGCCAAAGAAACGGTCTCATTTTTTCTTCTTCATTCTCTCGTTGAATGGAATATACCTCAAAACCTCTTGGGTCCAAAGGCTGTATAAAACGATTAATTTGCGTTCCTTTTCCAGAAGCTCCCACTCCTTCAAACACAACCATAATTGGAATGCCTGCCGCTTTACATTTTCTTTGCAGCAAAGCCAGTTTCTCACTTTCTGTTTCTAGAATTTCCTTCATTTCCTTTTTTGACATTTTTTTGTCGAGATCCACTTTTTCTAGCATACGCACCCTATTGCCAAAACTTAAAAATTCTTATAAACCTTATTCTGATCTGCCATTTTACAGAATCCATCCATTTTTTTCATTATACAATGTCTTTCGTCTTGGCATACTCCTTTCTTTTTATATTTTAATATTTATGAAACATTGTATTTATTTTTCTTTATAATCAATATCTTCTAATTCTTTTCGTTCTGTTACTTCATAATAATATACATCTTCTTTATGACAACATAGCACTTGTTTTCCGCCTCGATCCCCAGAAAGAGCCAGTAACTCCTCTCTATAGTTCCAAGAAAAAATTACAGGATTCCCAAGCTTTTCTTGGAATGTGACACATCCAATTCCCTTTTTCGATTGCTTCCATCCATCGACAAGACCTCTTATCGTCGTTTCAGTAAGCCATGGCTGATCTCCCACTAAAAACAAATATGCCTGCCCCTTTGCTGGAGGAATTGCTCCAATTCCAAGATGAATCGAAGAAGTAATCCCTTTCTCACTCTGAAAGTTTCTCACTACTTTTATATGATTCTGAACAGCAGTCGTTTCAATTTCATCATATTGCGTTACGACAATAATATCAGAAAACAGCTCAGAGCAGCTTAAAACAAGCTCCAATGCATACTGATACATTTTTTTATTATTTACAAAATGTGTTAGTTTATTCTTTCCAAACCGAACACTATTACCTGCCATCAATAAAATTGCATATAATTGTTGTTCTTTCATAAAATTATGAAACGCCTCTCTCCATTCAAAACATAATCCAATTTTTCTGTACTATATTAATCTACATTAATGGTGCAAATAATTTTAAAACATGCCCTGCCAGCAACTGTAGTTTAGAATATTTTTTACAATCTTCCAATGTAACTTCTTTGCATTTTGATAATGTAGTCTGAAAATCTCTCTCTACATCCATTACAACGGAATTTTTATAAAAATACGACGCACACTCAAAATGTAAATATAAACTTCTAAAATCCAAATTAATGGAACCTACCACAGCTTCCGTATCATCTGCTACAAAAGATTTGGCATGTATAAATCCAGGAATGTACTCATAAATTTTCACTCCAGCACAAATTAAATCTTTATAATACGTACGAGCCAACAGCTGCATATATTTCTTATCTGGAATATGAGGCAGCATAATAATAACCTCCACTCCTGACTTAGATGCATGGGTTAACATAGTAAATGTCTCATTATCAATCACAAGATATGGTGTAATAATATGGACATACCTCGTAGCACGATTGAGAATACTCATATAGATTTGTTCCCCAACATTCTCATTATCCATCGGACTGTCTCCATACGGCATCACATAGCCATAATCATAAGACGGGATAGAATGATTACGAATATAATTTTTATAATCATCCTCTATTCTTTCTGAAAGATTCCAATTTTGCAGAAACATAATCGTAAAATTATTTACTGCATTTCCTTCAAGCATAACAGCTGTATCTTTCCAATGTCCATAAACTTCTTTTTTATTAATATATTCATCTGCTAAATTTACTCCCCCAGTAAACGCTACTCTTCCATCAATGACACATATTTTTCTATGATCCCGATTGTTTTGATGGGTCGAAAGCGCAGGACGAATTGGAAAGAACTGTTTACACTGAATTCCATATGCCCTTAACTTAGCTGGATAATTATACGGAACAAGCATGATGGAACACATTCCATCATATAGAAATCTAACTTCCACACCTTCTTGTACTTTTCTTTTTAAAATTTCTAAAATACTATTCCACATCATTCCTTCTTTTACAATAAAGTATTCCATGAAGATAAATTCTTTTGCAGTTTCTAACTGCTTTTTCATCTCTTCATACATTGTCTCTCCAAGAGGAAAATAGGATGCCTTTGTATTCTCACAAGTTGGATATCCTCCATATTTTGCCATATAGGATGCCATATTTGCAACTTGAGGATTTTCGATTCTCAAATGACGAATTACTTCATTTTGCTGTTTTAATAGAGGTTTTGTGTGTTCCAGAACTTCTGCCACTTTTTTCTTATGTACCTGATATCCAAAATTTGTTGCAACAAATGCATAAAGCAACGCCCCAAATACTGGAAAAATTAAGATCAGCACCATCCATGTTATTTTGAAAGCTGGATTTTCATCTTTATTTACAATATAAATAACGAGCACCGCAGAGAAAAAATCCAAGAAAATAGAAATCCAAATAGAATAGGATTCCAACCAAGAAAGCCAAAAAAACAGCACTCCTAGCTGAAGTAATAACAAAAGAAAGATTATGGCAATACGACTAAATACGATTTTCGAGAAAATTTTCAAAACCTATCATTCCTTTACAGCAAAATTAAATTTCTCTGATTATACAAGTTATATTTTTTTATTATATCATATTTTAAGGAAAAACAAAAGAGAAATTCTGAAGTTTTCTCTTATATTTTCCAAGATTTCTTCAAAATTTCTCTTTTTTATTATAATATGCCATTCCTTGAGCACGTTTTGTTATCCATTGTGATATCGTTCCAAAAACTGTTTTGTACGTTCATTTTTTGCATTTGAAAATACTTCTTCTGGCGTCCCTGCCTCTACGATTAGACCACCATCCATAAATACAACATAATTTGCCACATCCCTTGCAAATGCCATTTCATGTGTAACAATCACCATCGTCATTTTTTCTTTTGCTAATTCTTTGATTACTTTTAAAATTTCTCCTGTTAATTCTGGATCCAACGCAGAAGTCGGTTCGTCAAAGAAAAGCACTTCTGGATGCAATGCCAAAGCTCTTGCAATTGATACTCGTTGCTGTTGTCCACCAGATAGTTCACATGGATATGAATTTTTCTTTTCCAAAAGTCCCATTTTCTGAAGCAGTTTCTCCGCTGTTTCTATTGCTTCTGCCTTTGGCTGTTTTAATACATGGATTGGCGCCTCTGTTACATTTCGAAGCACTGACATATGTGGAAAAAGATTAAAGTTTTGAAAGACCAGACCAATTTTCAGACGAATCTCTCGCAGTACCTGAGCAGAGGAATAGACTGCTTTTCCATTTGCATCGGATGAAAACATCGTTTCCCCACAAACACAAACTTCTCCTCCATCTGCTTTTTCCAGCTGATTAATGCACCGTAAAAGCGTAGACTTACCACTTCCTGACGGACCAATAATGGCAACTACCTCTCCTTTTTTTACATGAAAGGAAATATCTTTTAATACCGTCAAATTACCATAACTTTTTGACAAATTTTTCACTTGCAGCATTTCTTCCATAATTTTTCATCGCCCTTTCTATTTATAATAATCTAATTTCTTTTCAATAAACGAGAATAATGTCGTTAATACGATGGTAGAGATTAAATAAAATATACCTGCAATGAACAGAGGTACAAGTGAAGAATAAAGCTGCATCTGTTGTTTTGCTTTCAAAATAATTTCTTCATATGCAATAATATTTGCCAATGATGTATCCTTTATCAATGTAATAACTTCGTTTGAACTGGCTGGTACAATTCGTTTTACTACTTGCGGCAAAATGATGCGGAAGAATGTCTGCGTTTTGGTAAATCCAAGACATGCAGCTGCCTCATACTGTCCCTTTGAAATCGCTTCTATTCCACCTCGGAAAATTTCAGCAAAATAAGCCGCATAATTCAATGTAAATGCTACGCATACTGCATTAAACATATATCCTGCATCTCGAATATCTACTAAACCAACCAGTGTTTGTAAAAATCCTGGCATGTTTTCCAATGAATCCGACGTCTGTATAAACGGTATGGCATAATAAATCGCAATTACTTGCAGCATTAATGGAGTTCCCCGCATAATTAAAATATAGAAACTAACGATCCATTCAATTGGTTTAATTTTACATTTTCTAAGCAGCGCTACAATCATTCCAAGTGGAATGGAAAATAATAGTGTTGCGCCAAATAATTTTAACGTAGCAGGAACATACTCTAATAATATTTCTGCTACTTTTTTTATCTCTTCTATTCCCACAATCGCTTCCTCCTAAACCTTCATGTCCGTTTTATGGACATCTCCTTTAAAAGCCCAGATTTATGTGTGACGGGTTTATCGCAATCGAGTAGGGAAGATTTCATCTACCTACTCGATATGCGA
>DVHN01000186.1 GCA_018712075.1 Candidatus Fimimorpha faecalis | reverse complement strand
GCATAATATTTCTTCTTCATCTGATGATTCTGCACTTGTCTGCTTAACTGCGCTGCTGCAAATGGGGTCTTAGCATAAACCATCACTCCACTTACAGGACGATCCAAACGATGAATAATGCCTACATAGGGTTCCTGTAATTTTTTTCCCGTTTTTCTCTGGCGAAACATGAGTTCGTTTTTAATCAAGCTAACCATATCCATGGACAGCGACTTCCCGCTTTGCGACTCAATCCCAGAAGGCTTTCTTACAACTAGAATCGCCTCATCTTCCCATACAATATCTAACATCATAGCTTAATCAAGATAAGATTTTAATAATTCTACTTTATCTAATTGTTCCCAAGGAAGATTTAAGTCATTTCTTCCAAAATGACCGTATGCAGCAGTCTGCTTATAAATTGGTCTTCTTAAATCCAACATTTTGATAATACCAGCTGGTCTTAGATCAAAGTTTTCACGAATAATTTCTACCAAACGATTGTCAGAAAGCTTTCCTGTACCAAATGTATCTACCATAATGGAAGTTGGATGTGCCACACCAATTGCATAAGACAACTGAATTTCACAACGCTTCGCTAAACCTGCTGCAACTATGTTTTTCGCTACATAACGAGCCGCATAGGCAGCAGAACGATCTACCTTTGTACAGTCCTTTCCAGAAAAGGCTCCGCCGCCATGACGTGCTGCTCCCCCGTATGTGTCTACAATAATCTTACGTCCTGTCAATCCACTATCTCCATGAGGTCCTCCAATTACAAACCGTCCTGTTGGATTAATAAAGAATTTTGTATCATTATCTACCATATCAGCTGGAAGAATCGGGTCAAACACATATTTTTGAATATCTTTATGAATCTGTTCTTGTGTGACATCTGGATCATGCTGCGTAGAAAGCACTACTGCATCCAAACGAATTGGTTTATGATTTTCATCATATTCTACGGTTACCTGGGTCTTTCCATCTGGACGCAAATAAGACAATGTTCCATCTTTACGTACTTTTGTCAATTGTCTTGCAAGACGGTGTGCCAATGCAATTGGATATGGCATATATTCTTCTGTTTCATCGGAAGCATATCCAAACATCATTCCCTGATCTCCAGCTCCAATCGTGTCAAATTGATCTTCGTCTGATTTATTTTCCTTTACTTCCAATGCCTTGTCCACTCCCATAGCAATATCACTGGATTGCTCATCAATTGCAACCATAACACCGCATGTTGTGGCATCAAACCCAAATTTTGCTCTTGTATATCCAATTTCGGCAACGGTATCACGTACAATCTTTTGAATATCTACATAGGCATTGGTCGTAATTTCTCCCATAACCATAACTAAGCCCGTTGTTGTGCAAGTTTCACATGCAACACGGCTCATTGGATCTTTCTCCATCAATGCATCTAAAATTGCATCAGAAATTTGATCACACATTTTATCTGGATGTCCCTCTGTTACAGATTCTGATGTAAATAAAAATTTTTCCATTTTCATGTCCTTTCTTTTCTAAATCTTATATCCTCTTAAACAGATACATAGCGATAATCTTTTAGCTGTCCGCCTATTGACGAAACTTCTATAATAAAATACCGCCCTGAACAACAGGGCGGACAAAGTTTCAAAAATCCTCTTATTGTTCGATTACTCGCTCAGGTTGGCACCTTCCATCTCTGGGGTTGCCGTGACTTCACAGATCCTTTGTATCTCCATCACTCTGAATAAGAAAATTGACTGTATTGTTTTCTGCTCCATTATAGCGTCAAACTACTGATTTTTCAAGTACTTTTTTCTCAATTCCATCCTCTTAATTTTAGGCTGGTACGGATGGCTTTGCTGTTTTTAAAAATACAATATAACGTTTCGCCGAATGGAAAAATGTTTCCACATAAATATAATCGGAATTATCTCTGTCACGGCATACATTCATTCCATTGTAATCAGGTATATTCATCTCCAAATCTTTCGTTGGGTATGTAGTTGTAACCGGATTTCCAATTACTGTTCCAATACACTCTGCATGTACTGGAAGCTCTGCAACTGCCGTATTTTTCTGTTCTTCCGTTAGAGAAGCTGCACGAGAACTTTCTAATAAATCGCTTACTCTAACAAATAAATTGCCCTGCCATGCAATATATTGCCAGTCTAAGTTTTCAACTATAAATTTCTTATAAAATATTTGCTTTTCCTCATTTTCCTCTTCGTTGGATTTTGTCTCTTTTTTCGTTTCTGCTAATTGTTGTTCTTTTTCACTTGCAATATAAATTTCTTCTGGTTTCCATTCATTATAATAAACTTGAGCATTTTTTCCACATCCAATTCCATACAACGATCCATCCAATGGCAATTCTTTATCTGCTATCACATCTCCAATTAACTCCCATCCAGTTGGAACGGTTTTTGTCATTATCCCATCTTGATCTTCTATATAAATATTCCCGTTTATCAATACTTGCGGAGTTATTTCTGTATTTTGAAAAATTTCTTCTTCTACACTCTCATCCGTTGCCAGACTCGAATTCTGCTCCGAGTTCTCATCTTTCGCTCCACATGCTCCAAATAATAACATCATTATAATCATGCTGAACCCAATCCACTTTCTTTCCATTACATTCTCCTTTCTTTATGTCTGAAACACTATCCAGTTATCGGTTCATTCTATAAAAATTGTTTGTGAATCCTGGTATAACAATAGGAAAGCTGCTGCTAACATTGGTTAACAACAGCTCATCTTTCGACTATCCAATCATCATACGTGATTTCTGTAATTCACGTTCATCTCGTATTAATTTTATTTCGCCCCCCAGGCTTTGTAATTTTTCTGCAAAATCTTCATAACCTCTTAAAATAAATTTGATATCCTCTACAATCGTATGTCCTTCTGCGGCAAGTCCTGCAAGTACTAACGCCGCTCCTGCCCGTAAATCTGGAGCTGTTACTTGGGTTCCCGTCAGTTCTTTCACACCTCGAATAATGGCCGAATTCCCTTCTACAAAAATTTCAGCTCCCATTCTCCTAAGTTCATCCACATATTTAAAACGATTCTCAAAAATACTTTCTGTTACAATACTTGTCCCTTCTGATAATGACAATACAACGGCCATTTGCGGCTGCATATCGGTTGGAAATCCTGGATAAGGAAGCGTCTTTACATTTGCTGCTCTTAAACGCTGCTTTGCCACAACTCTTACTTGATCGTCACATTCACTGACTTCGCAGCCAATTTCTCTTAGTTTCGATGTTAAACAATCCAGATGCTTTGGAATTACATTTTTCACTGTGACATCGCCCTTTGTAGCAGCAGCTCCAAATAGAAAGGTTCCTGCTTCAATTTGATCTGGAATAACAGAATACTCTCCTCCATGCAGTAAACGAACACCTTCAATTCGAATCACATCCGTTCCAGCCCCTTTAATATTGGCTCCCATTGTATTCAGTAAGTTTGCGACATCTACCACATGTGGCTCCTTTGCCACATTTTCTAAAACTGTTCTTCCGTTTGCCATCGTTGCCGCCAACATAACATTGATCGTTGCACCTACTGACACCATATCAAAATAAATATGTGCACCAGTTAATTGTCTGGAATCTACTACAATCATTCCATTACGCACCACAGCAGTAGCTCCAAGTGCACGAAATCCTTTCAAATGTTGATCAATTGGACGGCTTCCAATATCACATCCGCCAGGGAGCGACACTTCTGCATGATGATATTTTCCCAACATAGCTCCTAACAAATAATAGGATGCCCTCATTTTCTTAATGAAGTTATTCTCGACAACATAGTTATTAATTGTTGCTCCATTAATTCTTACATCATGTCTGCCACGGCGCTCTACAATGGCACCTGTATCTGCAATTGCTTCTAATAGCACATTAACATCTCGGACATCTGGTAAGTTACTCACATAAACAGATTCATTGGCCATAATCGTTGCAGCTAAAATACCAAGTGCGGCATTTTTCGCACCACTAATGGAAACTTCTCCAACCAACGGATTACCGCCTTTTATAATATACTGTTCCATTGCATACTCCCATCCCACTTTTTTCTTGAGGTATACATAAGATACCTTTTTCTTATTATAACACAGATTTATTATTTGTAAATAACTTTGTAACTATTCCATTTTATATCCGAAATCATTCTTTCTCAAATAATCTACAATCTGACCAGCAGACATTCCATCTTCATTTACAGTAATATCTGCATATTTTTCATATAATGGTACACGCTCGTCATATAAATCTCTCAGAGTCATCCCATCTTTTAAGACTACTCCTCGCTCTTTCACATTGCCAAGACGGTTTGCAATTTCTTCATAAGAAACGTTAAGATAAACAACGATTCCAATCTCTTTTAAATGTTTCATTGCCTTTTCACTATAAATTACACTTCCTCCTGGCGCAATGACCGTATTTGTTACTTGAAGTTTCTCGTGGACTTCACTTTCAATTTGAATAAATTGTTCTATTCCCTCTTGTTCAATAATTTCTTTTAACAACCTCTTCTCTTGTTTTTGAATCAGAAGATCACCGTCAATGAACTCCATTCCAAGGCGTTTTGCTAACAGAACTCCTACCATACTTTTACCAGATGCAGGCATTCCAATTAATGTAATATTCATTCCAATACTCCTCGTGTTCCTATCACATCTATTTTTTGTTTTTCTTTCTAACGCTATATCCAAACGTTCCTAACTTTTTTCCAAGTGCCAAATACTCTCCATGGGAGTATGCCATCAATCCTGCTGCATTCAGATCAAAGCGTCCATTTGAGTTCATATATTTTTCATCTACTTGAACTGCCACTACTTCTGCTAAAAACATATCATGAGATCCAAGCTCAATGACTTGTTTTACTTTACATTCAATATTGACAGGGGATTCTTGAATCAGCGGCGCTGCAATTTTGCTTGACTTTCCCTTTGTCAGATTCATCTCTTTAAATTTATCCACATCCCTGCCAGAACGCACTCCGCAAAAATCTGTAATTTTTGCCAATCTCTCGGTCGTAAGATTGATTACAAATTCACCCGTTTCCATTAAAATTGGATGTGAATATCTCTCTTTTCTAACTGAGATATATGCCATTGGAGGATCACTGCAAACAGTACCCGTCCATGCCACTGTAATAATATTTGCCTTACCATCTTTGTCCATAAGGCTTACCATAACGGCTGGAACAGGATACACCATATTCCCAGCTTTCCATATCTGTTTTGCCATTATCTTTCTCCCTAAACTCTTATTTTCACTTTGCAGTTTTTTCACAGTCTAACCATTTATGCCTTTCCACAAATTAATTGAATCCCTGCAATTACTGTAGGGAGCAGCTGTTTCTTTCTTGACACAACGCCTGGCAGCCTCAC
This sequence comes from Candidatus Fimimorpha faecalis, assembly GCA_018712075.1. Taxonomy (GTDB): domain Bacteria; phylum Bacillota; class Clostridia; order Lachnospirales; family Lachnospiraceae; genus Fimimorpha; species Fimimorpha faecalis. The sequence continues at coordinate 21,457 of DVHN01000186.1, read as the reverse complement.
TGTATCATCCGTTAAACGTACATTCAATGCTTCGAATAACACATCTTCTGCCCTATCTCCAACACATAACAAAAGTGTGGACTCGTCCCATATATTCGTAAGCATAAAATACATAATATCCAGACCTTTTTTCAGGATTTCACTCTTCATATATGGAAGTAAACGCTTCTTTAATTCTTCCAATTCCTCTTGACTCATGGAGCTGATTTGTCCTACTCCAATCTTCATATCTTCTACTGTAAATTCTTTAAAATCCTGATAAAAGATTTCCTCTTCCGTTTTAGAACTTAAATTACTTCCTGCGGAAAACATTTCCCTTGCATATGATTCTGGCTCAATTCCTGCAATTTTAGCTAACTGCTGTGCCGCAGCTTTATCTATCTCCGTACAAGTAGGAGAACGGAACAATAATGTATCAGAAATAATTGCACTGCAAAGAAGTCCTGCAATTTGTGGCTTGATTTCTATTCCATTTTCTTGGTACATTTGATATACAATTGTAGCAGTACACCCAAGTGGCTGATTACGGAAAAAGACTGGAGACATCGTTTCAATTGTTCCAAGTCGATGATGATCAATAATTTCCAGTATTTCCGCTTCTTCCAATCCGTTGACTGCCTGTGTCTTTTCATTATGGTCTACCAAAATAACTTGTTTCTTTCTCGCACCAAGTAAGTTTCTTCGGGAAAGCATACCAACATAGTCCCCTTCATTACTTACAACTGGAAAATAACGATGACGTACTACAGCCATAATATCATGCACATCTTCAATATAATCATCTGGACTAAATACATTTAAATTTTCCGTAGACATCACATAACTAATTGGCATACTTTGATTAATTAAACGTGCTACTGTAAATGTATCAAATGGTGTACAAATAATACGGCAGCCTCTGGATTGAGCCAGACTACGAATCGTTCTAGAAACAGGAGAACCCGAACAAACGACAATACAAGCTGCCTCCATTTCAATACAGCAAAGCTGGGATTCATAACGATTTTCCAAAATAATTAAATCGCCTTTTTCAATAAAACTTTCCATAAAATCTGGATTTGCAGCTGCAACTTGAACTTTCCCATCTTCAAAATACCCCTCGGTATCTCCTACAATCATTTCTCCTTCCAACGTCTCTAAAATATTCTTGTAACTCGTACGTGCTTTTGATAATACACGACAGTCATACTCTTCCATATAACTTCGAGTAATATCTCCAATAGTAATAATTCCTTCCAGTCTCTCTTCTTTTGTAACAGGCAATGTCACAACTTTTAAGTTTTTCATAATCTTCCATGCTTTCATTAAAGAGAAATCTCTCTGGGCACCTTCTGTATAACGAATATCAATATCTTTTACTTGAGTACGAACATCTTCCAAAAGTTTTGGTTTTTTTACACCAAAGTATTTCAATACAAATCGGGTTTCCTCATTAATTTCCCCAGCTCTCCTCGCCTCAAAATGATTCCCAGCAATTTGATTCTTTAATGCAGCATATGCAATCGCTGAGCAAATAGAATCCGTATCTGGATTCTTATGACCGATAATAAATACTTTTCTTTTTTTCTGCAACAATACCATCCTTCCTTTCTATCCATTCTTTTTATTCACACCATTTTTCTTGGCATTGTTTCTCATTTTCCTATTTTTTCACAAATATTATATCATACGCATTATGATAAATCTACATTTTTCTATTTCAAGAATAGGAACAAAGGAATAATTCATTTATGTACTATTCATTTTGTTACATTTTTTTTCTTATATACTAGTATCTTTATGCAAAAATTATAATATTTTATATTTTATTTAGATTTTAGACACATTTTGTTCACATATTTTTTCTATGATCTTTATATAAGAAGATATCAGTTACCATTTGTTTTTAGTTATATTGCATATAGGTTTTTCATAATTACCCCAGTTACCATTTATTGGTGCTGGGGTCTCCTCATTTTTAGCAATGCCCTCTTTTCCAAATCGTCTTCAAGTTAACTAATTCCTACTCAATTACTAAGAAGTACTGCTTATACTACAAAAACGCCTTAACTATTTATAAGCGTTAAGACGTTTTCCTATTATCATTATAAAATACTCCAGCAAACTCAATTAGCTGCCTGGGACGAATTTACTTCTGGTGTAGTTTCCTGTGGTGCAGTTTCGGAAGAAGGTTCTTCTGCTGATTCTTCTGAAGTCTGCTCAGCTGCCTGTGTTTCAGTAATACCCGCAAAATCCACTAACTCAAAACTAGTTGCCTCATAATTTGGCTTTGCTGCCTGTTTCGCTTGATAACTATTATAAGCAGACACTATAATTAGTCCTGCTATGGTACATACTGCTAACACTAGAATAACCCAAGCTGTAACTCTCGCCAAGGCCTTTTTTCTCTTTTCTTTTGCAATAATTTGTTTCCTATTCTTCTTATACTCTTTGTACTTATCTACCTTCTGCTGACTCATGATTTCATCCCTTCACAAAATATTCTTTCATTAATTTTAGCATAGAACTTCTTTTTTGTACAGTCTATTCATCGAAAGGAATTGTGTTTTATTTTTGAAACTATATTATATATACTTCCCAATTAACGAGAAATAGCTGTCTTTCACGTTATATTTTTTAACTTAAATTACTTCACTAGATAAATCAGAATATTTATGCTAAAATATAAAATAGAGTTTTTTTGATATTAGTAAAATAGAAAGGAGTCACTGCTCAATTTAGCAGTAATAATTTAATGACACAAACAACTATACAAGAACAACAAACAGTTTCATCCGAACGCCCGCCAACCTATCTTAATAACACATATGAAATTATATCCAAAGTCGGTTTCTTAATTGGAGTGAATAAAGGAATTTTTGAAAATGAGAATAGCACATTAGACTATAATTGGTTTCTACTTATGGAAAAAGAGAAATCAGCTCGAATTATTCGCAATCTCTGTGCACTGCGAACTCAATTATTTAGACAATATAAAAAGATTAATCCTCAAATTTTTTATAATATGAAAAACCTAGATACACTTCCTGAATATATTTCTCCTGAATTACTTCAAGAGCTAGAAGAAGATGGAATCGAAGTGATTCACGCCAATTGGCAGTTAAATCAATATATTGTATTTTTCAGTTCTGAAATTAAAAATAGAATTTCCGAATGCCGACATTGGTTTCCAATCTGGATTAACTGGGATTATATTCGTGAATTATTTATTATTCCAAAAATATCTGATAATAAGCAATTAAAAACAATATGGGGGTATTATACCAATCATCTAGACCGTTATCCATATCAAATGTTTATTCAATGGAAAGCACAGGCGGATGGAAATATTCTTTTAAATGATGAAAAATTTGTCAATATTCTTTATGGTATTCACGGGAAAATATTTTATGATAAAAATAAATTAAAAGATGCAAGCGATTATACAAAAGCAAATATTTTCAGCTTTATTGAACATGGAGAAAATGTAGCCATCGTTGTAGATTGCGAAAATGCAGACTTATTTAAACTTTATTCCATGTTAAGCAACTTGGAAGCATCTTTTATCGGGAAAGTGAAAAAGATTATTTTATATGACGATATCCATACTTCCAGTGGATGGAAATTACTAAATCGATTTGTAGATATATCCGTGGAACATAAAATTGTTGCTCGTGTAAAAGATGATAAATCTCTCGTAGATATGAAATTGGCTGTTGGTACCTGCCGAGAATATTATCAAAACCACATTGATTCTTTTATTCTCGTATCTTCCGATTCGGATTATTGGGGATTGATCACGGAAATGCCAGAATGTCGTTTTATGGTAATGGTCGAATATGAGAAAAGCAGCGCTGCAATTATTAACGCTATGAAGGAAAAAGATATTTCTTATTGTTATATTGATGATTTTTGTTCCAGTAATTTAGAAGCTATTCAATCAGAGGCTCTATTAATGGAGATGCGCAGTTATTTTAAAGAACATAGCTTTTCCATTCAAGAAATTCTACAGACAGCAGTCAACAATACAAGAGTAACTATGAGTAAACAGGAATTAGAAGAATTTAAAAAGCGATATTTATCTAAAATAAAAATTTCCATTGAAAATGATATTATTCAAGTTGATATATAAAAGAGGCAGCTTTTGCTGCCTCTTTCCCCTTTTCAAGCTTTTTAAAGTTGAATCTTGACCCAGGATATCCTTATTCCTCTTCTACTACATCTTGATCTAATACCATTCTGGCAGCTCCATAAATTCCAGCATCATTTCCAAGGCTTGCCAGCACAATTTTTGCTCTCTTTTCTGAAATAGAAAGATACTTTTTATAATAATGTTCAATGGTATTAACTAAGATTTCTCCTGCGTTGGATACTCCGCCGCCAATTACAAATACATCTGGATCAATTGTCAATGTCACAGTAGCCATTGCCATTCCAAGATAGTTTGCAAGCGTCTCAACTGCTTCGACTGCAATTCCATCTTTTTTCTTCGCTGCATCGAAAATTTTCTTTGCACTTAGATGTTCTACATTGCGAATCATAGAATCGGAATAACGCTCTGCCAGCAAACGTTTTGCTATCTTGACGACACCAGTTGCAGATGCATACTGCTCCAGACATCCTTTGTTTCCACAATTACATTTCTCCGATTCGTCACGATTTACCGTAATATGTCCCAGCTCTCCGCCTAATCCACGGTTTCCTGCAACGATCTTTCCATTCATAATAACGCCGCCGCCAACACCAGTTCCAAGCGTTACCATAACAACATCCTGAAATCCTTCGGCTCCACCCTTCCAGGCTTCCCCAAGTGCTGCCACATTTGCATCATTACCAGCCTTTACTGGAATTCCAAGCAATTCACTTAACTCTTCTGCTGGATTACAATCAACCCATCCAAGATTTACACATTTACTTACATATCCATTGCTCATTGTCGGACCTGGCACTCCCATACCAGCTCCTGATATGTCTGATAAAGGAATCTGCTCATTTACTAACTCAGAACGAATGGATGCTGCAATATCTGGAATAATATTGGAACCCTTTTTATCCTTTCGAGTCGGTATTTCCCATTTTTTCAAAACAGTACCATTATGATAAAACAATCCTAACTTTACAGATGTACCTCCTACATCCACACCAATACAATACTTTTTCATAACAGTTCCTCCCATTAATCCTCATATCCATTTGGATTATTTTTTTGCCATCTCCAAGCATCTTCACACATTTCTTCAATGCCTCTTTGTGCAACCCATCCTAACTCTTCTTTTGCTTTTGTTGCATCTGCATAGCATGTCGCAATATCACCAGGACGACGTGGTTTGATTTCGTAAGGAATTTTTTGACCGCTTGCCTTTTCAAAGCTCTTTACTACATCCAATACGCTGTATCCATGTCCTGTTCCAAGATTGTATGTGAGCACACCAGTCTTTTCTTTTAATTTTTCAATTGCCTTTACATGACCAATTGCCAAATCCACTACATGGATATAATCACGAACACCTGTACCATCTGGAGTATCATAATCGTCTCCAAATACTCCTAATTTTTCCAGTTTACCAACTGCAACTTGTGTAATATATGGAAGTAAATTATTTGGGATTCCCTTTGGATCTTCTCCGATTCTTCCACTCTTATGAGCCCCTATTGGATTGAAGTAACGAAGTAAAATAATATCCCATTCTGAATCAGCAACTGCAAAATCACGGAAAATCTCTTCTAACATTAATTTCGTTCTGCCGTAAGGATTGGTTACATGAAGTGGGAAATCTTCCTTAATCGGCACTGTTTTCGGATTTCCATAAACCGTAGCGGATGAACTAAATACAAGTTTCTTTACGCCATGCTTTCTCATAACATCACAAAGAATCAAACTTCCTGTAATATTATTATAATAGTATTCCAAAGGCTTTTGTACGGATTCTCCAACTGCCTTCAGTCCTGCAAAATGGATTACAGAATCAATCGTTTCTTTCTCAAAAACTTTTTCCAGAGCTTCTCGATCCAACAAATCTACTTTGTAGAATGTTACTTTCTTGCCTGTAATTTCTTCTACTCTTTCCAAAGATTTTTCGCTGGAATTACATAAATTATCAACTACCACTACATCATATCCACTATTCAACAATTCCACGCATGTATGGCTGCCAATAAAACCTGCTCCTCCTGTTACTAATACTGCCATGTTTTTTTCCTCCTGTCCCTGAAAATTACTGTTTTCTCTCGGTTCCTTTTATCAATCCAAGTATCTTATCCCACTTATACTTTCTCATTGCCTAAAAAGTCATAATATACCACCGTTCTTAACAGTAATCTTCTTGTTTTTTTCGCTTTTATTTTATCATTTTTACAAAAAATAATCAATAGTTTTCCCTTTGTTCTTAGCATTATGACACAATAGTGAAAAATTTTTAGCCAATATTAACATGCATATTTTTCTAACAAACAAAAAAAATTTCTAATTAACCAATCCATTATTTTTATTTTTTATCATTTTTATTATATATTCTTTGTTTTATTCTATATTATTTGTTTTAATTAAGCAATCTATACAAAATTATAATTGTTTAAACAATTTTCTTAGTCCTGGAATTCTTTATTACTTATACTTAGTTTTCACATTGATTGATAAATTATGCTTATTTTAACTTCCCTCTTGCCAATCAAAAAAAAACGTACTATAATACACTCATTGAGTGTATTTTCACTCTATATTTATTCTAAATTTAGGAGGGAATCAATTATGGCTCAGGTTACAAAAACTACTACAATTGGTGAATTATTAACTTTGGATTCCAGCGTTGCTCCAATTTTAATGGCTGCTGGTATGCATTGTTTAGGTTGTCCATCTTCTCAAATGGAGTCTTTGGAAGAGGCTGCTATGGTTCATGGATTAAATCCTGATGACTTAGTTGCTAAAATCAACGAGTATCTCAGTTTAAAATAATTTTTTATATCAATAACGGATCAGAATATTTTCCCCTATTCTGATCCTTATTTTTTTGCAGAGACTTTCCCTTAGATGTTTATTTTACTCTTTACAAATGCACCAATTGAAAAAAGGTACATATACTATATTAAAACCTGGAGAACCCAAATTCCTGACTGAAAATTCGCAGTTTGGCTTTTTTACAGCGATTCTCCGCTTTTTTGAGGTTTCAGCCGGCTGCTTTCTATAGATTAGAGGTTCCTTTTCTGGATAGTCTATTCCAAAAAGGTCCTCTTACATAATTATAGAAGGCAGTCTTCTGAACTTTTTTCCTAAACGAATGCCATTCAATATTAAGAAAGGAATATTTCCAATGCTCTTATGAAATCCAATGCTATATTTTATACTTATATTGTAGAATGCTCCGATCACAGCTTTTACACTGGATGGACAAACAATCTAGAAAAACGAATTGCAACTCATAATGCAGGAAAAGGAGCCAAATACACAAAGTATCGACTCCCTGTCACATTAGTTTATTTTGAAATTTATCCCGACAAACAAGCTGCAATGCGCCGTGAATATGCAATTAAGCAGCTAACCCGTAAACAGAAACTAACATTGATTGCCAATGGTACTGGTTCAAAACAGATATAACAATCTGATTTCTATCACTTAGATCATTGTTCCAGTTATTCCTTATAATTCCTCTGTTTTTTTAATTAGAAGCAAACGATCTCCTGGTTTTACAATATCACTTGTAAGTCCATTCGTTTCTTTCATCACTTCTATTGTAGTATAAAATTTTTTAGCAATATCCCAAAGACAATCTCCTGGACGTACGATATATCCGACAATGCCTGGAAGTTCTTCCATTTTTTCTTCATTTAAAGGCAGGATCTGAACATTTACTGGCATCGGCTGACTAATCTTAGATAAGACTAATGCATCCAATGTCAAGGAAGCACGAACTTCTACCTCATTATTCCCAAGCATTACGGTTGTTAATTGTTCAATTCCAGATGTTAACTCAAATACACAGCTATCATCAATTCCTTTTGCCTCTATAATATGAGAAAATGGAACTGCTCCAGCTAAAGAACGAAGAGGTTCCTGATCGTCCGCTGCCATATAAAGACTTGTTACCGTAATCGCTCCCTCTACTTTTATACCATCATCCACAATAATCGTGCGATCTATTTTTACACATCCCTCGCTATGACAAATCTGCAATATTTTTTCTTCCTCTGATACATTGATTTTATCTACTACTTTACATTTTGCACTATTGCGCACAAGTAATCCTTCGAAATTCGCTTGACTATATTGAGGGATCACCTCTTTTACTGGAGAATAGACATCTGCCAATATTTGGATATTTTCTTCTTCATACAATTTCATATCCAATTCTAATACCGCATCCAAAGTGATAATTCTATTTTCTCCATCATAATCTGGCTTTGCTTCAATTTCTTTATGTAATAATGTTATATTTGTAGCAGATATCATAGATAACTTACACTCTGGCACGTCAATCTCTCCGCTAAAACCGATATTTTTTTCCAGCCATTGCATCGGAATATGTTCCTCTTCCCCAGCATAGAGAACAAATAAAACCATTTCTCCTCTCAACGATAATTTTCCGTCAATTGGACGGCACTCTACACTTCTGAGACTTAATCCTCTCCAAAGTAAATGATCGATATTCGGCTTATTTCCAGAAAGTTCTATTTCCTCCTTTACTCGAAATGTATCTTTTCTCTGCACACGTACCTGCATTACTTCTAAGTTCTTTGTCAATGTCTGTACCGAGTCTTCTCCTGATACCGATTGCGCTGCTGCCTCGTCATACATACTTTCTGCTCGAATCTCAAATGTCAAAATCGCATTGACACGGATTTTTCTGGAGTTAATCAGAGAAATTGTCATATCCTCAATTTCCGCTCTCACCCTTACATGATCGCTTGTTTCCAATCCATTATAATTGATAATCTCATCAAATGGAGCAAAACCCTGAAAGTTTTGGAGGTGATTGCTTCCTTCCTCAGTACCATAAAGTAAATCAAATAAAAGTTTACCCTTTAATTGAACTTTTTCTTCTGATTGCTTGACCGATTCCAGAGCAATTTCCCCTTGTTTCAAAATCATCCGAGAAATATCTGGCTTTGTATCAGGGACGTTGAAATCTTCATCCAATGTGATCTGTGTTACAAGCTTTCCCTTCAACTTGCTCATATGAATATTTTTCTTTAATAACTCCATAACAGCCTCCGTTTCACAATCTGATCTTTTATTCTCAGTTTTCATACATCTTCGTAAAGCATTCAAAGAATCTTTATCTGTGTTCAATATATGCCAAACATCTTTTAAATATGCATTATCCTAAACTGGTTTGTTATCCATAGATCAGAAACGCAGGTATTCTGTCATCTTTAATTTTGTGACTTGGTTATAATAAAGGGCTGAATTGCCTTTGCCACGCCGCTCACTGGCATTGTTTGCAAAATTACTCTTCCAGGTCCTGTAACGACTGTATTAAAGACTCCCTCTCCTCCAAAAAACATATTTTTTACGCCTGGAATCGTCTGGATATCCATAGAACAAGTAGAAGACATTGCTGCCAAATAGCCTGTATCCACTACAATTTGCTGTCCTGCTTCCAGCTCATATTCTACAGCAGAGCCATCAATTTCGATAAATGCCAATCCATTCCCTGAGAGTCTCTGCATAATAAATCCTTCTCCTCCAAAGAAACCACTGCCTAATTTCTTTCGGAAAAATACAGACAGCTCAACTCCACTTTCCGATGCCAAGAATCCCGTTTTTTGTACAATAAAATCATTTCCTGGAGAAATCTCAATGGTGCGAATCGATCCTGGGAAACTAGATGCAAACGCAATAAGCCCTGGCCCGCCTTGCGCTGTATAAATATTTTGGAAAATTGCTTCTCCAGAAATCAAACGTCCAAATGCTTTTCCAATACTTCCTCCTCCGCTCGTCTCCATCTTCATATTCGGAGACATCCAACTCATTGATCCTCTCTCTGTAATCATCTTTTCTCCCTCTTCCAACTTACAAACTACAACTGGAAGCGGCTCCCCTTTTATTTCGTAACGCATAATATAACTCCCTTCTTAAATTTTTAATATTTTTTGAGTTCCTTTGTTCGCTTATGACTCTTTGCCCATCCGCCTACTTTATTATAGACAAAGAATGAATTGACTAGAACTTTATTTAATCTGCCAATCTTTTCTTTCGTTGTTCGATGATAGAAACTTCCTCCACAGGCAATATGAGGACGTGATTTTACATATTGAATTAAATCCGACTCGGATTGAATCCAGCTTGGAAGACAGGCATATCCCCTTCCTACACAATCTTTTCTATGTGCATCACTTCCTCCCAAACCTGGCTTTTTATACTTGGAAGCTAGTCGAACAGCAGCATGATTTACATTTGCATTTTCGCAGGCATTAAATACCTCTACAAAATCTACTTGCTTCATAATTAAATCAATCATTCCTTTTTTTCTGCGAGTTCTTATCATACTCACATACTTTTCTCCATACGGATGTGCAGGTCCTATAATCCCTCCAAAATAATGAACAATTTGAATCAAAGCAAGTACTGGTAATCCTCTCATTTCCAAAATGCGTAGTTTTACCCCCTCTGGCATCACAATAATCATATGACCACAATCCCCTGTGTCATATTCCACCCCTTTTAATACTACAAAATCCTTATGGCGTTTCCCTTTAATACGTCTCTTCCACTCACGATACCCGTCATAAGAATCATGATCTGTTACAAGCATTCCTCCAAATCCTTTTTCTTTTAATATTTTTATATAATCTTCGATCATAACCTTACCGTCTACAGAGCCTTCTTTTGTATGACAATGCATATCAAATTTCAAATATTTCTCCATCAACGCACCACCTTTCACTCATTTTATCTGTCTAACATTATCTTTTTTTATTATATCGCAATTCATCTAATTTTACAATCTAATCTGGATATTAAGCAAAAAGAAAATTATTGTAAGAAAAAGTTCTCCTGTTTTAACCTCATAACTTTAACAACAACGCCTATTTCGTTCAAATTCCTTTATATAACATTTTCTTTCTTTTTTTCTTGATATATAGTTAATATCATGGTATATTACAATTATATTGGGTAAATGCATAAAACTATATCATAATAATCATCTTTTTTTATGAAAAATTGTCATTATTTTAGAAATATACTAGTAATTGGGGGCAGTTCTTTGTATATTTTTAAAATTTGACATTTTTATATATAACTCATACAGTAATCATACTATATGGGTTTACTATTTCTCAGATAATTACAAAACTTACTATTCTTTTAGTAAAAGTTGACTTCTTACTTATGGGGTGTAAGGTCTCAACGTTATTAAGTTTCTAATAATCTGAGAAATTTGTTTTACAGCTGATTTTTATAAAGGAGGTTTCATTTTTTATGGAAAAACAGATTTTCAAATGGAAAAAACGCTTATTAGCGGGAATTTTGACAATGGCTATGATTTTGACCGGATTTCCAGTTCAAGCTTTTGCCAGTGCAGAAATGTCGAATACTCCTGGACAAACTCGCAACATTGATGTTTGGGATTTTGGCGGAGTGTTAGAAGAGGATTCCATCCTCTACACAAATCATATTTCAGGAACCGATTGGGATAACGCTCAAACGGTTGGCAGTAATGGTTTATTTACCGAAGGTACTACAAATTTCGGTGATTTAACATTAACGCATACGGAAAAAGACCGCTTATATGCCCCAACAAGTCAAAAATCTTACAGCACTTCTCTTTCCAATTATGCTAAGATTGACTACCAGGATGGTTATCAATCCAATGGTGTTTACTATTGTAATGGAACAGGAGGAGAAGACAGACGAAACATCACTCTAGATAATGTCCAGGCTGGAGACAAAATCCAAGTCTATATGAGCTCTTCTAATAGCGCCGATGGTACATTTCATTTTAAATATTTAGGAGAAAATGGAATACAAGATAATACCGCTGCAATTTCTAAATTAGGTCAACGCAGTGATTTTATCGCTGAGTATTCTGGTTCCTATAAAATCTATGCAGATACAACAAATGGATTAAAACCTGTTTATGCCAGAGTTGTCCGTATTCCTTCGGCTTCCATTACTGGAACAATTGAACTCGGTGACCTTTCTAGTTCCAATCTCACACTTTCTTTTGTTAATACAAAAACAGACAAAACTTATTCCGCACAACTAGAAGCAGATGGTACATTCTCTGCATCCTTACCTTCTGGTGAAGACTATAATGCAGTATTAGGCGGTGTTGTTGATTACGGAATTACTTCCGATACAATGGCTCTTTCCGTTTCTTTTGAAGATTCCGTGAATGGTAAATCCAATGTTGTTTTAAAAGTAGAACAGAAGGATCTTGTGCAGTTCACTGGACAATTAAAAGGATTCGATGAAAACACCGATTTATCTCAATTAAAGGTAACACTTGTTCCAACTGATTCCACAAAACTTCCGATTTCACTTTCTCTATCTGAAGATTTAAGTTATGATACTTATCTTGAAAAAGGAGTTGAATATACAGTACAATTGGCTGGTGTAAATGACTACGATCCAGATACTACTTCGATTCAGCTCTCTGAAAACGCAGAAACGAATATCCTCGTACAAAAGAAACCTATTTATACCGTAAAAGGAAGCTTCCTGGGCTTGGGTGACAGTTCTGTAACAGAACTCATACTCGTACATGAAGACGGATATCGCTACTCTGCTTCTGTGAAAGATAATACGTACGAAATTTCTTTAAGAGATGGAGTCTATACAGCCGAAGCTGCTGTAGAAGGTTATCGTACAATCACCCATGTCATTGTATCGGGGAAAGACATTACAAGAGATTTAAAATTTAGCTCTACTTCGGATACAACACCTGAATTAGAATGGAAATCCGATATTTATGTTGGATATCCCGACAAAGCAGATAATTATGCAACGGTTCAAGAGGCAATGAATGCTTGTGAAGCAATGAATCCTTCCAATGAAGACCAGCGAATTACCGTACATATTGCTCCGGGCACCTACCGAGAACAAATTTCCATTCAGACTCCATATATTACATTAATCAATGATGAACCAGAAAATGGAGAAGTGAAATTAACTTGGTACTATGGGATTGGTTATCAATATTATAGCGTCGGAGAAGATGGATATTATGATGAAGATCGTGCTTACGATCAATATGAAAAGAAAAGTCCTGCAAAATGGGGCGTTGCAACTTATATAACAGCAGATGCAATCTATTTCCGTGCAGAAAACATCGTTTTTGAATCTTCTTTCAACCGTGAATTAACACAGGAAGAACTCGATGATGGAGTAGAACCAGACGGAACTACCATTGATTTTGAACGTACAAAAGGCTCTGATGTTACTTCTAAGGCAGCTACCGAACGTGCCGCAGCAATCGCTGTAGAAGCAAATTATACAGAATTCTATAATTGTAAATTTTTAAGCAGCCAGGATACCTTATACACAGCAAATGAAACACATGGATATTTTAAAAACTGCTTTATAGAAGGAAATACCGATTATATTTATGGCGGCGGAGATTATGTATTTTATGGATGTACATTAAGTACTTATGGATATACCGATCGTGGAAGTGGCGCCTATATTACGGCTTCTAGAAATCCAGTTCAATATGGCTATTTATTTAATAATTGTACTATCACTTCTGTAGATGGACGAATTGTAGATCCTGGATATTTTGGACGCCCTTGGGGACAGGATGCCAATGTTACATTTTATAATACTATATTAGATGATGCAAATTTAATTACTCCAGAAGGATGGACTTCTATGAGTGGAAATACCCCTGAAAATGCATCTTATAAAGAATATAATACAACATTGGCGGATGGAACTCCAGTAGATACTTCCAATCGTATTTCTGGTACCGTTATGACAGAAGAAGATGCCGCAAATGTTAACTTAGAAGGCTATTTTGGAAATTGGAAGCCTTATTACTACTATGGTGACGTAGAACAGCCAGAACAACCTCGTGAATGGAACTTTATCCGTTTCGGTTCTGGAGCAAAAGGAACTTTAACAAAAAATGACGATGGTACACTTCGAATTAATGAACCAGGCGGAAAAATCGCTGATAGCGAAGACGCTATGTCCCTTTACTATACCGTTCTGGATGCCAAATCCGAAAACTTCACACTGACTGCTACGTTTACCGTAACTGGCGGTGAATTTAACAATGGTACTTATGGTGACAACCAGACTGGTTTTGGTGTAATCGCAATGGATACGATACCAGAAACGGATCAAGCCTTTGATGCTCGTTACTTTAACTCAGCCTCTGCATGTGTCGCTAAATTCGTAAATAAAGACTTAGGTAAGACAGGCTACCGTATTGCTGGAGGAAAGTTAGTCACAGGATATACCGATCCAACTGGAACAACTGGTGCAGACGAAAATAATATCCGAAACATGGATAACAAAAATGCATTTGATTGGGATATGGATCCAAACTTAACCGAAGGACGTCAATATACATTAACCCTTAGAAAATCTAACACAGGTTATCATGCTATTTTAAACAACGATACAGAAAACCAGATTATTTTCTGGGGTCCTGAAAAATTAATGGTACAGGATGGAGATCATATTTATGTAGGATTTTTCGCAGGAAGAAAGATTCAAGTTGATATTTCTGATATTGAATTTACAGTAATTTCTCCTGAAGAAGACGAAGATCCAATTCCAGAACCAATTGAAGAATTAGAACCTTCTATTACAATTAACACTCCTTCTACAATTGGTACGCCAGAATATCCATTCCAATTTACTTCTAATGTAAATGGTACATTAAGCGTAACCGATGAACAGGGAACACAATTAATTAATCAACTCGCTGTAACAAAACAAGAATACTTAAACAAAGTATTTCAAGTAAAAGAAGGAACCAGCACATTTACGGTTACATTTACTCCTTCTTCGGAAGAAGAAAACTTAACCTCCTATGATCCAATTGAAAAGAAGATTTCCGTTACTTATCGCTCCATTACCGCTGATACGATTTATGTTTCACCAAACGGTAGTACAGATGGAACTGGCACAATCGAAAATCCAATGGATGTATATACTGCCGTTTCCTATGCGCATCCAGGACAGACCATTGTAATGCTGGAAGGTACTTATGCTCTTACAAAGGGAATCACGGTAGAACGTGGCCATAATGGAACGAAAGATGCACCGATCATTTGGACCGCAGATGAAAATGCAGCTGTAACGATTGATTTATCTAATTCTACAGGAGGTATTAACCTCAGCGCCGACTATTGGACCTTCTATGGTATGGAAGTGTGCAAGGCTCCTTATGGAGTGAAACCATTCCATGTACAGGGAAATTATAATACGGTGGAATATACTTCCATTCACGATAACGGTGACAGTGGTCTTCAAATTAGTGGTTTCTCCGATGAACCATTTGATATGTGGCCAGAAGGCAACTTAATTAAATATTGTGAAGCTTATAATAACTGTGATAAAACAGCAAATGACGCAGATGGATTTGCAGCAAAATTAACTTGTGGTGAAGGCAATGTATTTGACGGATGTATTTCTCACCATAATATCGACGATGGATGGGATCTCTATGCAAAATCTACAACTGGTTCGATTGGTGCAGTGACCGTTAAAAACTGTGTTGCTTACAGCAACGGTTATTTAAAAGCTCCATTCCTTGCAGATCCAGAATTAGACATTGCAACATTAACGGGTGAAGGCAATGGTTTCAAGCTTGGCGGAGAAAGTATGCCAGGCAAACATAGATTGGAGAACAGTATTTCCTTTAACAACTTAGCCAAAGGTATTACAAGCAACAGCTGCCCAGATGATATTATTATTAATTGCACATCCTATGCAAATGCTACAAAGGGAGCTGGCAGTGTAGAAAATGTTTCCCTTTATACAAATGCTAAAATAACGAATTACCAGGTTTCTGGTCTAATTTCTTCCATGCCATCTGCACATATGGAAGATAAGAGAGACGTCAAAGGACAGGAAAGTTTAGATAGTGAGAATAACTACTTCTTTAATGGAACACAGTCCGTAAACAGCCTTGGACAAGTATTTGATCCAGCAGAAATGTTCGTATCTACAGATATGACCATTGAACCAACATTGACCAAAAATGGTATTGATATGCACGGATTATTGGAATTAAATGAAAAAGCTCCAAAGAACGCAGGTGCGGTTCTTAAGCTTGATTCTGAAATACCAGCTACTCCTTCCATTATTTATTCTACTCACGTACAAAACATTGGATGGATGGATGATGTAACTGACGGTACATTATCTGGTACAACTGGCAGAAATCTTCGTCTTGAAGCAATTCGTATTCAATTAGAAAATGTTTCTGACGACAGCGGCATCAGCTATGCAACCCATGTGCAAAATCTTGGTTGGATGGATGCAGTATCAAATGGTGCATTATCTGGCACAACTGGCAAAAACCTTCGCTTAGAAGCAATTCGTATGAATCTGACAGGAAGTATTGCAGAACAATACGATATCTATTATCGTACTCATGTACAAAACCTCGGATGGATGGGTTGGGCGAAAAACGGTGAAAACTCAGGAAGCAAGGGCTTAAGTCTTCGCCTTGAGGCAATCGAAATCCGATTAGTAGAAAAAGGAAGCGAAGCTCCAGGTTCCACAGAAAATGCTTTCGCACAGCCTCATACCCCATCTCCTTCCATCAGCTATCGTACTCATGTACAAAACACTGGTTGGATGAATGCAGTTACCTCTGGCAACACAAGTGGCACAACTGGTAAGAACCTCCGTCTCGAAGCAATCCAAATTAATTTAAATACAGATGGATTGAATGGCGATCTCAGTTATCGTACTCATGTACAAAATACTGGTTGGACCACTTGGACTTCCAACGGTAAAACCTCTGGTACAACAGGAAAGAACCTTCGTCTCGAAGCAATTCAGATTAAGCTAACAGGAGAAATCGCAAATCAATACACAATCAGCTACCGTACCCATGTACAAAACAAAGGATGGATGGATTGGACTTCTGATGGAAAAACTTCTGGTACAACTGGAGAAAGCCTTCGATTAGAAGCAATTCAAATTAAATTAATACGTAAATGATAAAACTTGAAATAAGGTTCCTAGTTTTGAACTAGGAACCTTATTTCACCTTTTCTCTAATTTCCCCTACCAGTTCATACACTGTAGTCGCTGGACACATATCGGATGGCTTTGTCTTTCCATCTCTTATGCACTGCTCTAATTTTTGTTTCGCAATCTGTAATGCCTTTTTTTCATCACCTGCTTTACAAATTCTACTATACATTTGCTCGTCCGCTTTTGAATATTTTTGACCAGTCTTATTCTCGTATACTCTTCCAAACTCACTACAACAAACCCAAGAATCTCGTATCGCAGGCATTGATCCAAAATATGCATACATCCATATCTCAAAACAGGGATTGGACCAAGCTACTTGTATCCCTTTACTCATAGCTTCTGAGATAATATCATCAAACTTTTGTACTTGATCCCTATCAAATACAATCCATGGAATACGATATTGTGCGTCATAATTAGTAAGCTCCAAACACTTCTCAATCATACTTCTTGTCTTCGCCTCAACAACTTTTATAACAAGTTTGTGCTTTACATCGTCTGGCAAAGCCCTATGTAAACCCGTGAAAAAACATTTTTCTGTCGCCTTAGTATCTGTAACAACCAAATAGTACCCTAATTCTGGTATTTTTCTCGGAAGTCTCTGTTCACGAGTTTTTCTATTTCCTGTTCTATCCTTCCTTGCCACCCAATTAATCCTCCTTAATAATATGAATATTTTTTAAGGTAGGTATTGCTCCATACTTGCCTATTAAATAATTTTTCTCATAGCTTTCATCTTTGCGAATACGAGAACCATCTTCATCTACAAAATCCGCAAGAGAATACAGTGTCGATATTTGCTGGCTATTTTTTTCTACAAACCATATCTCATCTCTTCTAAGCAATTGATTTGATAATTGCCATGTATCATGAGTTGTAAAAATTAATTGTGCATGATTTTTATTAATCTCAGGGTTCAAAAAAGTAATTACAAAATTTCTAACAAGCAATGGATGTAGACGTGCATTTAATTCATCTATAAAAAATACACTTCCCCTTTCCAAAACTTTCTGCAATTCTGGATATAAGGAAAACATTTTCAAAGTACCTGCCGACTCCATACTTAATGGAATCTCTGCCATGTCATTTGAATCTATCATCTTATGAAGCACATTGATCTTGTAAGCATCTCTCTTGTTTTCTTCATCATAAGGTATTTTTTCAATCTTAAAATCTTTAATATGCTCATCAAACGATGAAAGATACTCTATTACTCTATTCTGAACCTCTTTGTCTTCTACAAAACGACGTGGTAATCTCCTGGACAGATAAAAGTTTGTAAAAATGTCTCCAAAATCTGCAAATTCATTTATCAAAAACCAATCTCTAATAATTTTACATTCAGAGATTTTTAATTTTGCTCCAAGAGAAACAATAAGAACCTGCTTTTCTAATGCAACTTGTATATTATTTCTACTGTTTTTTGGAAATCCAGATAAATCCAGTTCGTTTTCAACGGTATTACGATAAAAGACTGTACTATATTTTCTAGCCGTTTTTGCTTTTACATTTAACCATTCTTCTGTAATTCCCTCTCTATCAACGCAAAATCCATAATTGTATATCTTCTCCGCTTTATCACCTGTAACTGTAAAATATACCTCAAAACTAGACTCCGCATCCGATGAGATAGAATCAAATAAAAATGGGGTCGGTCTATACTCTTCAAATTTTTCTTCTTCATCCCCATACTTAAATGAATTAACTACATACTTCGACATATATTCAAAAGCACTATATATATTTGATTTACCACTCGCATTTGCTCCATAAATTGCTGCAACTGGCAAAATCTTTTCATTGCCAATTGTCACCACACGATCAGAAAACTCCGTCATTCTTGCAGCAGATAAATCCAGAGTAGTTTCCTCTCGAAATGATTTAAAATTTTTAAAATTAAATTGAATTAACATAATCACAGCCTCACTTTCTCTACTACTCTTTATTATATACAATTTTTATTTAAATTCAACATATAACTGTGATTATTTCTCATTTACATCATCTACATCTTATAATTCCAGTAAAATCTATTTTAGGAATTTATTAAAACACCATGTACAACTACCCTCTCCTCGTTCCAATTATCTATACATATAGAAATAGTAATGATTCTATCTGTATCTGTTATTGTAATATCTGTATTATATATACATTATTCTGTTCTATGTAATCCAAATTAAAACTCTGGAGATATTGAAATATAATATAACTGTTTTATCATTATATTGAGTGTTGTTTCTTCATCCATCTGAGGTAAGTCATCTTCTGAAATAACAGCAAATGAATCTTTAGATGGAAGATTTTTAATAAAAGATATCAATCTATCCGTTATCTTACTAAACTTATGCACTTCATCAAATGCTGCTGCTGTGTTTAATCTACTTATCTCTACTGTACAAAGTAATATTTGTGTACGAAGTACAGAACAATACATTGCCAAATCAGCATTTCTAGTTCCATCTTTTATATACTCAATACCATCACGTACATCATTACGTATACTTTCCAATATAATTAAGCAACTTAAAGTACTCACGATAGCCCTGATAGACTGTTCAGCATTTTCATAATGCTCAATGAGAAGCTTTAAACCCATATAATCGCAATAACATTCTTCCAAAAAATGATAAAACTTATTGCTACACTTTAACATTTCTATATATTCTTCAATAGAATTAGGGGATGTGTCTAAAAAATATGTAGCAGTTTCAAGGAGGACTTCTTGAATATCTTTATTTTTATCTACAATACGTTCAGTCAAAAGAGCTATTGCAGCTATAACAAATTTTTTATATTCATTTGGAATTTTTGAATCTTCTTTCAATGACAGATGTGTTAACTCATGCCCAATCAAAAAATAGTTTTGTATTGAAAGATATTTTCTTACTTTACTATTATCAAGTACATTTTGCTCAAAAGAAAACTGTCTATCGTTGTATTTCCCTACAAAATACATGCTATTCAAAATATCCATTTGCAAAATAAATTCCTCACCAAACAATTTATAAAAAAACTTATCCATATCATTTTCAATAAAGTTTGTAAAGGCTATACAATTATATAAATAGAGTATTTCCATAAGTCCACTGTCATATATAAAAAACTTTTTATTTTTTAGATCAAATGCTTGAAAATCTTTTGTTATAGATTCACAAAATAAAATAGTTGGTTTTTTTATTCCTAAGGTTTCACAGCATTCTTTAACAATAGACTGAATACTTGGCAATAAATGAATTGATTTTCTGCACAATCGATACTGAAGTTTTGTAGCCAAAATATTCTCAATGTCATTCATCGCTTACCGCAACACTATCTTGATTATTAGTTTCATCCCGCAAATTTTCAAAATATTTATTTAATGCTTCTTCTGCAACCTTATTGGACACATTTTTTAATTCGATTTTTTTGCCATCAATTTTCACTGAAGACACACGATTTTTCTTAATTAGTTTAATAACAACAGGTACTACAATGTTAATAGCAGTTACAATATGTGGAATATATATCTCAATATTAGTTAAATCACCACTGAAATTTCGTCCTTGAATAATATCAATATTACTATCTTGTAATATATTTTGTAATTCTTGAAAAAGCGATGTATCAATAGTTTCAATTTGAATTTGATGCATGATAAATTCCCCCTATATATTCATTAACTTTATTATTTTTATAATTATATCATACAATATCAAAAACATCTATATAATCTTCTGATATACAGCCAAAAAATTTACAGGATTCCAATACATGTGTTACAAAATATTCAATTGTTCCATCTGCAAGTGAGAAATAAATTCCTCTTAAAGTAAAGAAGGATTGCTTTGTATTTGATTAGGATTCCTGCCAAAAACCCAAGCATTTTTTGACTTTGGAGTTTATATTCTACGATTATATACTATATAAACAGAAATATTATATCTGTCTTTTTAGAACATCTTATTTCGACACAAAAGAGAAAAAAGCGAAAAAGGAATCTAAGAGTGGGGAATAATTAAAAGGAAATGATTTAGGAACCGCTTGTAGATTAAAATAAATTAATGTTGAAAAAGAAAGTTTACTAGAACGAGACAAAACATTTTCGATACGGTATTTTTCCCCAAACACTTTGGATACTAGTTCATTGTTTGTAGCTTATAAAATAGCTGACACAATTTGCACTAAACTCATAGCACACTTCAAATCAAACTATAGTGTTAAAAAATAAATACTATCTCCAGTACTTTGTAAAATTTATTTTCTTTAATAATGCATTATAATCCTTAAGTTGATAATCGGATAGGGGAGATTTGACCCTCCCCTTCCACACCACGT
>DVHN01000185.1 GCA_018712075.1 Candidatus Fimimorpha faecalis | reverse complement strand
TGAGTTTCTAAATCTGCAATTGTTTCATCAATCGTTTCAAACTCTTTTTGTTCTTTATAAGTAAATTTTAATTTGACAGGTCGGTTTTGTTTCCAATTTTTACTCGATGACTGTTTTTTCTTTTCTTTTTTCTCTGAGTCAACCGCAATTTTTTTCTTAGATTCTAAATAATCGGTATAGCCTCCCTCATACTGCTGCAAATACCCATTTCCATCAAATGCAAAAATTCGATCTACTACATTATCCAAAAAATAACGATCATGGGAAACTACAACTACAATTCCAGAAAACGAATTTAAGTAATCTTCTAATATTGTCAGAGTTGGAATATCCAAATTGTTTCCTGGTTCGTCCAGAAGCAGCATATTACAGCCGCTTGCAAGTACTCCTAATAGATACAATCTTCTTCTCTCTCCTCCAGATAATTTAGAAATCGGAGTATATTGCATGGCAGAATCAAACAGAAACCGTTCCAATAGTTGAGAAGCACTAATTCTTCCATCTCTTGTAGGAATATACTCCGCAATCTCTTTGACATAATCAATTACCCGTTGATTTTGATTCATGTCCACTTCCTCTTGTGCAAAGTATCCCATTTGAACCGTTTCCCCGATTTCCACAAAACCTGTATCTGGCTCCACAATACCTGTAATTAGTTTCATCAGCGTCGATTTTCCGCATCCATTTGGACCAATAATTCCTACTCTTTGATTTTTTAAAAAGATATAGTCAAAATCTCTTATAATAACTTTATCTTGATAGCTTTTACTAATATGATGTAATTCTACCGTTTTCCTTCCCATTCTCGTTTCTACGGAATCCAGTTCCACGGTTCGATCCTGGACTGGAGAAGTTCCGTTTTTTAGCACTTCTAATCGTTCCAATCTCGCCTTTTGCTTTGTACTCCTAGCCCTGCATCCACGTTTTGCCCACTCCAACTCCATCCGAAGTACACTCTGACGTTTTCTTTCACTCGCCAGCTCCATTTCTTCTCGCTGTGCCTTTAACTCCAAAAATTTTGAATAATTTGCCTCATATGCATGGAGCTTTGCATGACTAATTTCCAAAATCTTATTTGTCACCTTATCCAAAAAATAACGATCATGTGTTACCATTATAACAATCCCACGATATTGTTTTAAATACTCTTCCAGCCAGGTTACCATTTCCTCATCCAAATGGTTCGTAGGCTCATCCAAAATTAACACTTTTGCAGGCTCTAACAACGCTTTTGCAAGTGCAACTCTCTTTTTTTGTCCACCAGAAAGAGATTCCATTTCCACTTCATGATTCGTAATTCCAAGTGTATTTAATATTGTCTTTGCCTCTGCTTCAACACTCCACTGCTCCTCGTTTCGCCTCCCAGTAACATAGGACAACACCGTTATTTTGTCTGGGAATTCTGGATTTTGCGGTAAATAACTGATTCGAATTCCTTTTTGCTTTATTACTTGTCCACGATCTGGTTTTTCCCTTCCAGCAATTATTTTAAGCAATGTCGTCTTTCCCGTCCCATTGATTCCAATAATTCCGATTTTATCATTTTCATGGACCCCATAAGAAATATCTTCAAAAATTACTTTATCGCCAAATACTTTATAAATATGCTCTATATTTAATACATTCATAATCCTGTTCGTCCCCTTTCAACTCATTTATCATAAGTCATTTTTAACTATTCGTCAATAAGAGCCAAATAAATATTTCTTATCAGATGGGGAAAGACTCCCGCCTCTACAGGCGGTGAGCAGCAAACTCATATCAGCGGCGGGTATCCATCCTCCATCTGATAAAGGCTTCTTTTATTCAAATTTTACAATTTCTTTTTTTAGTCTCTTGATGATTTTCTTTTCCAGACGTGATATGTAAGATTGAGAAATGCCAAGCTGATCTGCCACTTGTTTCTGAGTCATCTCTTCTCCACTCTCAGAGTTTAAACCAAACCGCAGTTCCACAATTTGCTGCTCCCGTTTGGAAAGCTGTGAAATTGCCTGGTTTAATAATTTCTTTTCTACTTCTTCTTCAATATCTTTATAAATAACATCTTCTTCCGTACCTAAAACATCGGATAGAAGCAGTTCATTCCCATCCCAATCTACATTTAAAGGCTCATCAATGGATACTTCCATTCGTGTTTTATTATTTCTTCGAAGATACATTAATATTTCATTTTCTACACAACGAGATGCATAAGTTGCCAATTTTATATTTTTTCCTTTGTTGAATGTATTAATCGCTTTAATCAAACCAATTGTCCCAATAGAAATTAAATCTTCTACACCTACTCCAGTATTATCAAATTTTTTAGCAATATAAACAACTAACCGCAGATTATGCTCAATCAATAAGGTCTTTGCCTCTTTTTCTTTCTCCGTTCCCAGTTGGTCAATTGCCATGGATTCTTGTTCTGGTTCCAATGGCAATGGAAGTACATCACTTCCTCCAATGTAGTGCACCTCTCCTTTTTGAGCCATCAGCATATTGCGAAAGGATGGTACAAGTTTAAATTGAAATTTCTCAGGAACAGCTACTTTTATTACCATTTTTAGACCTCCCATATTTTCAATAATACCTCCGCTTTCTTGCCATAAGTAATGCAGGTACATTCCTAAGCAATTTTGCCAGAGGTCTTTTTAGTCCTGTCCGTAGCTTTGATGCAAAATTAATTGATATTCTTTATGAAGGAAAATCTCTGGTTTGCTAATTCCTAAAGCTGGTTTGGACACAACCTCCTCTGACGTATTTTTTTTAATTGTCATAGTATCTATCCATATCACTGGCATCATCCCATGTGAATTTCCAACACTCTGAAAAGGGATCAGCATAATTCCTTCCAGCGTATCCATTTCTTCCAATGTTCCTTCTAAATAATGCTTTATCCATTCTGCTTTTTCCTTTGACAGCTGTTCCAAAACGGAAATTCCCATTACACTAACTGGTTTCCCAGTCATTGTATAAAGTCGGTTTCCAGTATCCAGCAGCCCTTTTAATTCCACTTTCTTTTCTTGGAAGCATAGTTCCACTGGATAGAGTAATGAATCTTTTCTGCTCTCATGACGATACCACCAAGAAGCTCCCACAAATCCACTCGCTACGAATATAGCCGTAGCAAATAGCCACAATACCGAGATTTCAAATGATTCTCCATAAATGAGATATCGGATATATACTCCCGCTTCTGTTTGATAATAAATCGCATTCAAGGCTCCTCCTATACACCATGTTACTGCATAGAGTCTTAACGCTGTTACAATCGTTCTTTTTCCACCTTGGCATTGATATGCAATTTTGCACATACAAACAGCAATTACTAATTCACCTCCCCAAGAAAATATCCAAGATGGGAGCTTTGTTATATATGGAAGCACCGCCCATACTGCTCCAACTGCTGCCGCCATACTATATCGTTTTACCAATGGCTTATTCCGATACAATATGCCTGTGAGCAAAAGAACCAATAAATTCATTACCCAGTTGATAATAAAATAAACATCTATGTACAACATAGTCCCTATTATACAACAAGGTCTTTATTTTTTTTGTCAGAATCCGTCCTCCAATATAAAAAATACATCTTTTGAAGATGACAAAAAATAAGACAAACTGCTATAAAACATCATCATTTTACAGCGGTTTGCCTTTCTTATTGTAATCTCAGCGATTCAACATCATACTCCTGTTTCTTTATACATTGGATCCACTTTTTGTAATTCTTCAAATGTATCAATCTCTATAATATCTTCCATCTTACATGAACGAACTTGTACATGGAATTGATCAATATAAAGCTTTAACGGTACTTCATCCCAATAAAGCTGGCTTCCTCCTGGATATTTTAAATAAGCATCCTCCAAACAGGAGACTAACTTCTGTCCATCTTCTTTTGTCCAATAGGAGATTCCATACATATGATGAACATTCTCTCCTCCAATTAAAAGCTTCTTAATATACCCATTTTTTGTTTGAAAACACCAGTCATCCGTAAACGTTCTTGGTACTCCAAGATAATTAGACGCATATTCATACTTACGCACAACTGCTGGATTATTAATATATAAATCTGCTTCACATACATAAGCATTCTCCAATAAATGTCTTGCCAGGTAAACTGACGATACATTATTTGCGTTTTCATAATCATCATTTTGAATGAATTTAATATTAGGATATTGATATAATAACTGGTCAAACTGTTCCCATAAATATCCTCTGACCAATATTACTTCTGGTATCTCAGCAGCTTGAATGGCATCCAACAACGTTTCCACAATTTTTTTGCCATGCACACGTACCAAAGGTTTTGGTGTATTCCAAGTAATTGGAACCATACGTGACCCAAATCCTGCTGCTATAATGACAGCTCTCTTCACACGATATGGCTCTAATTGTTCCAATCCCTCTCCTGTAATATATAGTTTCCTCTCTCTGCATTCCACTAGCTTATTTTGCTGTAATTCCTGAATTACTTTAACAGCCTCTTCCGTCAGCAATTTTGCCTCCGTTGCCGCACTCTGCAAAAAAAGACCTTCCTGTTTCTTTCTTTCTAACGCACAGAGTAGTTCAAACTCATTCTGTTTCATTTTTATCGCCGCTCCATCCATTTATTTTATAAACTTAATCCCAATTAGGTATTTTTCCAAACATTCCAAAAATTCTTTTATATCATTTCGATCCAATGCCCCGATATTTGCAATTCGGAATGTATTATTTTCTCCAATTTTTCCAGGATAAATTGTATATCCTCTTGCATACAAATAGTCATGCATTCCATCAAACGAATATCCTTCACAGTCTGGCTCTAAAATCGTTGTAATAATATGGGAATGATGCTCCTTTGCTACCAGATAAGTTAAACCTAATCTTGTAATTCCCTCCAACAAAGTTTCCCAGTTATCGGTATAGCGCTCGTAGCGTCCCTCCACCGTTTCCTCCTGAAGTTCAATAATTGCCTGTTTCAAGGCATACAACGTTTGGACAGGTGGAGTAAAGCGAAGCTGCTTTGTTTTCTGAAAATATTCATACTGTGCATATAGATCCAAATAAAAGTTTCGCTTCTTTTTATCTTTTAATTCTTGCAATTTTTCTTTATTACAAATGGCAAAAACAACTCCTGCCATACCTTGAATATTTTTATTAGAACTTGCCACAAGATAGGAAATATTTTGCTTTGCCATATGAATCGGAATTGCTGCATAAGAACTCATCGCATCCACAATAAACGTGAGACCGTACTTTCTTGTCAATTCAGCAAGTGGATCTAAATCATTTAACAGACCTGTTGTTGTCTCATTATGAATTACTGCCAGGTACTGAATAAAGCCTTGATGTTCTTTAATACATGCTTCTAGTTCTTCTAAATTAATTGGCTCTATTTTAGAACTTTTAAATTCTACATAATGAATTCCATATGCATCACAGATTTGGCACATTCTAGCTCCATATGCTCCGTTATTAACAATTAAAACTCCCTCATCCTCTCCGATAACCGAACTTAATACAGCCTCTACTCCAGCTGTCCCCGATCCTCCAAACAATACCGATGTATAGTCTTTTGGATTTGCTACAAAACTAGTTAATCCTTCTGAAACAAACTCCATTAATGCTCCAAATTCCGCTTCTCTCGGGCAAATATCCGGTACCACTTGTGCCAATTTTACTGTTTCTGTTGTTGTGGCAGGACCTGGATTTAATAATATATTACGTTTCACAGTCTATCTCCTCCTGTTATTTATCTACGTACAATATAATTCATAAAATTTTCTTTATTTTTCAAAGCTGGAATCGTTGGGCGTCCCAGATTAGAACGACTTTGTGCATTTACCATCACTTGTATAAATTCTAATCCATCCTTGTTTCCAGCCCGTTTTATTGCTTGTCTTAATTCCTCTTCTGTTATGCAAGTACAAGTATGAGGATATCCGCATGCCTTTGCAATCTGTTCTGCTTTTATGAAAAATCCTGCGGTTGGCTGTCCTCCTACTGACTCATGACATCCATTGTTAATTAAAATATGCTTTAAATTCTTATTGTTGTATTGTCCAATCACTGCCAAAGCTCCCATATGCATAAGAAACGCTCCATCTCCATCCAGACAGTAAACTGGCTTTTTACAAGATCGTGCCACTCCAAGTGCAATACTAGAAGCATGTCCCATGGAACCAACGGTTAGAAAATCGTGTTCGTGTCCTTGTCCTCTTCTTTCTCTTATCTCAAACAGTTCCCGTGACATCTTTCCAGTTGTAGATACAATCAAACTATCTTCTGGCATTTGTTCCGTAATAATTTCCAAAGCCCGCTCCCTTGTCAATGGATAATCCATACATCCTTTTTCTTTAAGAGGATAAGTTTCAAACGTTCCCTTATGAATTATAAAAGCATGTGATTCCTTCGTTTTTTTCATCTTTTCCACTGCTTGGTTTAGTTGTTGTTTTGCCTGTATCCAATCAGTAGAAAGAATTTCTGGTTCAATTTCCATTCCTTCCAGCATAGGAATTGTCGCTCGTCCCTGAAATACATGCTGTGGTTCATCATGAATTCCTGGTTCTCCCCTCCATCCTACCAAAAACAATACTGGAATTTGATAAACTTCTCTGTGCAACAAAGATGCAGCGGGATTTACTATATTCCCAATACCAGAATTTTGCATATATACAACTGGAATTTTTCCAGTAGCCATATAATATCCAGCTGCCATTGCCGCTGCATTGCCTTCATTTGCAGTAATAATATGTTCCTGTGGATTATGTTCCATAAGCCAAGCACTAAAACTACTTAAAAGAGAGTCTGGAACGCCTGCAAAAAAATGCAGATCCAATTGTTGTGCCTCTTGAAAAAATGCTTCACAGTTTAACATAGCAGCCCCCTATTCATCAATCAATGTCAAAATCTCTTTAATACTCAAACACATATCATTACAATCATACGAGCGTTCGTTTTCTAAAATATTAAGCGCACATGCCTGCATCGCTTTATAGCCGCTGCGAATCAAATGATTGGCATGAATTACAATATTAACCCCTGCATCAAATAACTGTTGTTCATAAATTTGATTGTAGGCGGTTGGTACTACAACAAGTGGAACTCGATTCGGAAATTGATTGAATTTTTCGCAGAATTCAAAAATCTCCGCCCCTGTTTTATCAATGCTATGAATCATAATTCCATCGGCTCCAGCTTCAATATAGGCTTTCGCACGTGTTAAAGCATCTTCCATTCCCTGCTTTAAAATTAAACTCTCAATACGTGCAATAATCATAAAATCGTCCGTCATTTGAGCAGCTTTTCCAGCTCGAATTTTCTCGCAGAATCCTTCAATCGTATCCTGGGTCTGTTTTGCATTTGTCCCAAACAAAGAATTTTTCTTTAAACCTACTTTATCTTCAATAATAATCGCAGAAACACCAACTCGCTCCAAGCTCTTCACTGTATAAGTGAAATGCTCAATTTTTCCGCCCGTATCTCCATCTACAATAATTGGCTTTGTTGTTACTTCCATAATCTCATTAATTGTATTTAAACGGGAAGTTACATCCACAAGTTCAATATCTGGTTTTCCCTTTGCAGTGGAATCACAAAGGCTGCTAATCCACATTGCATCAAATTCTCTTTTATGTCCTTCTTTTTGAATTGCTGTTTTTTCTACAATAAGTCCTGTTAATCCATTATGAGCCTCTAAAACCGTCAGATGTTTTCGAATTGCAATCATTCGGCGAAGTGCTGCACGCCGTACATCGGTCGTTCCCATACGAAGAATTAAATCATTAAGCTTATCTAAACTAACGCCTTCCGTATATGGAATATCAACGATCTTTCCTCCCCATTCTTTTACTGCTTCTTCTGCACGATCTCTTAAATATTTATCTGGTCCATGGCACCAATCCGTTCCATGGACGACATAATCTGGCTTTATTTTGCACAGATTCGGTACCTGGTCATATGTATCCTGTGGGATTACCTGACTCACACCTTTAATATTCTCTATTACTTTTTTTCTTTCCTCATAAGTTAACACAGGCAATCTCATTAGTGATGCAACAACCTTATCTGTATGCAGCCCCACAATCACTTCCCCTAGCTTCGCTGCCTCATTTATAATATTAATATGTCCATAATGAATAATATCGCCACACATAGCAACATAAACTTTTTTTTCCTGCATGATTCATACCAAGCCTCAAATGAATAGGTATCCTCTTTTCAGATGTGAACATATTGAATCATATGTTCCTGGCCATTCCTTTCTATCAAATTCTTCTATCACTTTAACAATTATCTCAGATTCTTTTTGTCGGTTTGAATCTTCTTTGCTATTTTAACATCTTTATATATTGATTTCAAGCCTTTAGAAAATGAGTCATGTAAAGTTTTCGTAAACTAACACAGGCTCCTAAAACAAAACGATATGACTTACTCCATTCCTATTGGGATACCGTATAATCGATATCATATAGCAAGAAAGCCGCCGAAAGACCCTTTTTGTTCCTTCCGACGACTCCATTTATTCCAATTCACTTTATTATCTTCTTCTTAAAAAATCTGGAATATTAATTCCGCCTGATTCTTCTCTTCTTGGCTTTGGTGCTGTATAGGTTGGCGCTGTATATTTTGGTTCTGGATTAATCGTAGGCTGTGACTTTGGAGTACTAGCCTGTGTACTTGTCTGAGAAGAACTGCTGCTTCCATATCCAAAATCACTCTTTGGCTTACTGGAAGAAGACTTAAATCCACTCATTAATCCTTTTACATTTGGAACAGAAGAACGATCCTCTACACCAGTTGCAATAACGGTAATTGTAGCAGTATCTGTAGCAGTATCATCGTATGTAGCACCAAAGATGATATTTGCATCATCGCCTGCCAATTCACGAACAAAACTTGCAGCCTCATTGACTTCTGGAAGACTAACATCACCAGAAATATTAATCAATACATGAGAAGCACCTTCAATTGTTGTCTCCAATAATGGACTTGCAACTGCAATACGCATTGCTTCAATTGACTTATCGTCTCCAGTTGCAGTACCAATACCAATATGAGCAATTCCCTTGTCCTTCATAACGGTCTGAACATCTGCGAAGTCCAGATTAATTAAACCAGGAATATTAATCAAATCAGTAATACCCTGTACAGACTGTAGCAATACTTCATCTGCCTTCTTTAATGCATCTGGCATCGTAGTGCGTCTATCTACTAACTCTAATAATTTATCGTTTGGAATAACAATTAATGTATCCACAGCCTGTTTTAGTTTTTCTATACCATTCTGTGCATTCACTGCACGAGTTTTTCCTTCAAACATAAATGGTTTTGTTACAACACCTACAGTTAGAATTCCTAATTCTTTTGCTAGACCTGCTACAACTGGTGCCGCACCAGTTCCAGTTCCTCCGCCCATACCACAAGTTACAAATACCATATCTGCACCTTTGATTGCTTCGGTCAATTCATCTACATTTTCTTGTGCTGCCTTTTCTCCTACTTCTGGTTTTGCTCCTGCACCAAGACCCTTTGTAAGTTTTTCACCAATCTGAATAGCAGTTGGTGCTTTACAAAACTGTAATGCCTGTTTATCTGTATTTACTGCAACAAATTCTACACCAACGATATCTTCTTCTACCATTCGGTTTACTGCATTATTTCCTGCACCACCAACTCCAACTACGACAATTTTTGCCGAGCTTTCTGATTCATTTATCTTAATCTCTAACAAGGTAACTTCCTCCTTTGGCCTCTTAAAAATTTACTATGCATTTTATATCATATTATTTTTTCTAAAAATAATCAACCACTATTTTGTATTTTTTTATTAAATTTATGAGAATAGGGCGATTATTTTTATATACTTCTGCTTCTTTATTTTCAAATTATAACACAGATTTTTTCATTCTACAAGTCTGCCAAAACAAAACTTCAGGAAAACTTTCTTAAATTTTTCTATTCTGTGTCTTTTTCTTTAAAGATATAGCCCTGATTCGAATTTTGAAAACTATAATTATCCAGATATAAGGTTCCGCTTCTTCCCTCTAGTACTTCCTGCATTGCATAGTATTCTGTCACTTTTTCTTCTAGATTGGAAGAATCTCCTAATTCTACGCTAATCTCATTCACTACAAATTGAAAATTATCGTCTTGGGAACAATAAATGGAATTTGCCGCAATTCCTCGATTTTGTAAAATCTGTGCCAATCTTACTGCATTTTGAAAAATTCCGTCATAATCGGATTTTATTTTCTGACCAAGCACAATTTCTTGATAAGACAATCCTTCCACGATCGGAATATTTTCCAGACGGGTTGTCCTGCTTTCTACCACCACTCCATCCTTATCAAAGTACAGATAACTGCCTCCATAGCTGACACAGCCAATCATTACATTTTCTCGAATATAAACATTCACCTTGTGAATATTTTCAAATTCCAGCTCATAAGATGTAATGCGTAAAAAATTTTTATGTTTTCCTAATTTATCTTTTAACCAAAGAGATAAAAACCTCTGATCAGAAGAATCTGAAAAAATTAATTGTTTCACTTCATCTTCTGTATATTGTATCGTTCCATAAACGTTAATCTCGGAAATTGGTGTATTCCAAAGAATAACACTGCTAGTGACTGCTGCTATTGCAATCACCAGCAGAAAAATCATTCCTCTTTTGCTGCCCTTCTTTTTATGCTGTCGTTTCTTCATGATTTTTCTCTTCCTCCTATATGGAAAATATCACTGTTTCAATACAATGTTTGCCCCCATCGCTGCCAAATCTCTTTCCAAGCTTTCATACCCTCGAAACACATGTTCAACTGCTCTAACAATTGTTTTTCCCTCTGCACTAACTCCCGCAATTGTCAGAGCAGCTCCTCCTCTTAAATCCATTGCGGTGACATCGGCTCCATGCAGTGAAACAACACCCCGAATTTGTGCATAACTATGATTAATTTGAATATCGGCTCCCATTCTTTGTAATTGCAATGCAGTATGAAATCTTGCTTCAAAGATTGTTTCTTCAATTACAGATACGCCTTCCGCTTTTGAAAGAACTGTCATGAGAAGTGATTGGACATCCGTTGGAAATCCTGGATAAACTTGCGTTTTCGTATAGGGCACTGCCCATGGTCTTTGATAACACCAAACATCCAAACCACTCTTTCTCTTCCGAAATCTACAACCGCATTTTTGCAGTACTGCCAGAACTGCTCTTAAGTCGTAAACTGGAACTTCACAAAGCTGTATTCTCCCACCACAAACAGTTACTGCCGATAAATACGTGGCTGCTACAATTCGATCAGGCGGAACTCGAAATGAACTATTATGCAATTGACTATTTCCTTCAATTACGAGCTTACTGCTCCCAATCCCATCAATTTTAGCACCCATTTTCACAAGCATCCGGCATAAATCTCTTATTTCAGGTTCTCTTGCTACATTATTTAATACGGTTTTTCCGTTCGCATTAACTGCACACATAATCGCATTCTCGGTAGCACCTACTGATGCAAAGCGAAAGGAAAATGTGCAGCCCGATAATGTTTCTGCTGTTACATCCAAATGTTCTCCATCTTCTTGAATCTTCGCTCCCATTGCACGCAGCACTTCTGCGTGTAAGTCAATAGGACGGCTTCCAATCGAGCACCCTCCTGGGTACCAGAGCGACGCCTTGTTACATCGTCCAAGAAGAGGACCTAGAAAAATAATCGAAGAACGCATCTTTTCTGCTAAATATTGCGGAATTATTGTAGATGTAACAACAGAAGCATCAATTGTTAATACATCCTCTTCAAACCACACTTGACAGCCAAGTGTTTTTAATATTCCAATCATCCAAAACACATCTAAAATACGAGGAACATTTGTTAAGATTGTTGTTCCTCGGTGTAATATCGTTGCCGCCATCATTGGAAGGACTGCATTTTTAGACCCATGAATCCGAACCTGCCCCGATAAAGGAGTCGATCCTTGAATTTCAAAGAAAGACAACCCCATCCCTCCTTAGCTTTTCTATCTACATTATGTTATGTATCACGGAAGTCGATGTTGCCTTTCCAAGCCATGGTTTTCTTAAATTATAATAACTTTATTTGACGCACCACATTTAACGCAATTCCCATTTCCGTCATTAAAAACAAAATAGAGGAGCCTCCATAACTAATAAACGGAAGACTAATTCCAGTATTCGGAATTGTATTTGTCACAACTGCAATATTCAAGAGCACCTGGATCGCAATATGGGACATAATACCAATGATTACAACCATCCCTGAAAAATCAGGAGCATGACATGCAATAATAAAAAATCTCCAAATTAATAGCATAAACATCAGAATTAAAAAAGAAGCTCCTACTAATCCTAATTCCTCACAAATAATGGAAAAGATCATATCGTTCTGTGCCTCTGGCAAATATCCCATTTTCTGAATGCTTTCCCCAAGTCCTCTTCCAAATAAACTGCCTGCTCCAATCGCATAAAGCCCCTGAAGCACCTGAAACCCATTCGTGGAGGCATAGGCTTCTGGATCAAACCAAGCATAAATACGTGCCATTTGATAGGCATCCAGTACCTTTTCTAAAATCCCAGATTGATATAACAATACAATAAGTCCCATTCCTCCGCCAATTCCTGCACAGAAAATCCATCGTTTTTTTGAAACCACAAACGTCATGCTAACTGCAATTCCCGCAATAATGATTCCCGAACTTAAATTAGCCGAAACGACTGGAATAAAAATTGGTATCGTCACTCCTGCAAATAAAAAGACAATACGATAAGTATCTAACTTATCATAGACAATCTCGGATAATCTTGCTAAACATAAAATCAATACAATTTTAGCAAACTCTGCTGGCTGAAACGAAATTGGTCCTAACGCAAACCATCTGCGCTGTCCATTTACTTCTTTTCCAAAAAATAATACGGTAATTCCAAGAACAATCGCAACTGGATAAGCATATTTTGCATATTTCAGTAAAATATGATAATCGATTTTCGATACAAGCATCATTGCAGTAATTGCAATTCCCGTAAATATTGCTTGCTTTGTTACAGTATAGAATGTATTTCCCCCGTGAAGCAATCCATCGGTATACTCTGTGGTACTATGTAAGATAAAAAGTCCAAACCCTGATAATAGTACAACAATCACTACCAGACTGTAATCTGGAAGCAGCTTCCTCTTTTGGAGTCCAACGGATGTATGCTCCATAGAAGCTCCTTTTCTTTTTATAAAATGATAATAATATGAAATTTTATAAATCCTACTAATAATTTTTACAAAATTTCATTCTATGAGAGCTTATGAACAAGCTCTTTAAAAATTTTGCCCCTTACTTCATAATTCGGAAACATTCCCCAACTTGCACATGCTGGGGAAAGCAATACGGCTTCCCCTGGTTTTGCACATTCCGATGCAATCCGAACTGCTTCTTCCATGTTATCTACAAACTGATACTCATAAAATCCATTTTTTTCTGCACAATCTGCAATCTTATGAGCCGTAGCTCCCATTAATAATAGCTTCTTAATTTTATTTCCAAACGTCTGAATCCATTCGGTATAGTCAGAACCTTTATCATACCCGCCTCCAATCAAAACAGTTGGAGTTGTCATTGCTTTAATTGCCTGAATTGCCGCATCTGGATTGGTACCTTTCGAATCATTGTAATAGCGAACTCCATTCTTTTCTGCAACAAATTCAATTCGATGTTCCACAGCTTTAAATGCACGAATTGTTTTTGCAACGATTTCTTCTGGTACATTCATGCAATGTGCAATGGCTATTGCAGTCATAATATTCTCATAATTACATTGTCCAACTAAATGAAACTCATTTACTGCTCCAACTATCGTTTCGTGACCATGAAATCTGGTGTAAATTGTATTCTCTTTCAAGAATACTCCTTCTTCTAACTCATGACGGCTGCTAAAATATACGACTGGAATGGAAATAGTTTCTCCAAATGCCCGTAATACCTCATCATCATAATTCAACACACAGAAATCATCTTTCGTTTGATTTTTTGTAATGGATTCCTTTACAGCAATATAACATTCCATCGTTTTATGACGATCCAAATGATCTGGTGTAATGTTCAGAATAGCCGAGACATGTGGGTGAAATGTAATGGCAGACTCTAACTGAAAACTACTGATCTCTGCCACAACAACGGAATCTTCTTTCGTTTGCAGCGCCATTCCAGTATATGCTGTTCCAATGTTTCCAACTACAAACGTACGATTCTCTCCTACCCAATTTTTCATAATTTCTCCTACCAGAGCGGTTGTAGTCGTCTTTCCATTTGTGCCTGTAATTGCTATAATATTTCCTTTTCCATAATGATATGCTAGCTCAATTTCGCTCCAGATTGGAATGCCCGCACGTTGAATTTGCTTTACAAATGGCTGCTCTAATGAGATTCCTGGACTAATAACACAATATTCTACCCGTGTAAGTATCTCCTCCGCCAGTTCGCCTAATACAATTTCCAGTTCGCCATCCATTCCGATCTGCTTTCTTAGTGCTTCTCCATCTTTTTCTTTGTTTCCGTCATAAAGAATCACATTTTTTCCTGCCTGTAACAGGAGTTTTACTGCACCAATTCCGCTTTTTCCTGCTCCTGCCACTAAAACTGTATCTTTCATTTTTACCTCCTACTTTACAATCCAATATACGCTACAAGACAAAGCAATGCAGTAATAATTGAAAACAATGCTACAATTTGCGTTTCAGACCATCCGCATAACTCAAAATGATGATGAATTGGCGCCATTTTGAAAAAGCGTTTTCCGCCTGTCGATTTAAAGTAAGTGACTTGAATAATTACAGACACTACTTCCACTAAATAAATTAACCCTACAATCACAATAAAAATTGGCATACGAAGCATAAACGCTGCTGCCGAAACAAATCCTCCAAGTGCCAAAGAACCAGTATCCCCCATAAAAACTTTGGCTGGATATACATTGAATAATAAAAATCCCATTAAGGACCCAACAACTGCCGCACACACTGGAGAAATCCCATTATTATTTCCTAATGCAACAACAGTAAAAAAGGTTGCTACCATAACAGTAACACTGGAACAAAGGCCATCCAATCCATCTGTAAAATTTACTCCATTATCGGTTCCCAACATAACAAAAATACAAAATGGAATGAAAAACCATCCGAGATCTACCGTTTTTCCATCTGTAAAAGGAAGAATAATTTCTGTTCCAATTGCTGGATTCTTCATACAATAGAAAGTAAAAATACCTGCAATAACAAGCTGAAGAATCAGTTTTTGAACAGGATTTAACCCTTCAGAACGCTTCATTACAATTTTAATAAAGTCATCTAAAAATCCAATAATTCCAAATCCCACTGTGACAAACAGCACAGGAACCAGTTCTGGATACCTTCCAATATAAAACAACGATGTAACAATAATCGCCCCAAGAAACATAACACCCCCCATTGTAGGTGTCCCCTGCTTTTTTAAATGCTCCTTCGGTCCCTCTTGACGTACTTGCTGCCCAAATTTTAGGCGGTGCAAAAGCGGAATCACAATCGGACACAATACCGCACTGATTCCAAAGGAAATTAATACTGCAACGATAACATCCTGATACATAACATCCTCCATCTGTCGTACTTTTCACGACTTTCCTTTTATTTACGCAAGTAACAGACCGAATACAGTAATTCGGCTGTCACTGTAGCAACGAGCAAAATTCGTACTATGTTTTACTGAAAAAGCATAGTTCAAGCAACTTCCTTATTTTGCTTCGCTTTATGTAATATTACTCATTTTCTGTGTTTTTGTCAATTCCCAGATAAGGTAAAATGTTGTCAAAAATTTCTTTTACAACTGGTGCAGCAATGGTTCCTCCATAATAAACTCCGACTGGCTCATCTATCGTTAAAATTGCAATTACTTCTGGGTCTTGGGCTGGAGCAAATCCTACAAATGAAGAAATGTATTTTCCCGTTCCTCTTGGAAGTTTTTCTGAAGTTGCTGTCTTTCCTCCTATTTCATATCCTTCAATCGCTCCCTTTATTCCTCCGCCTTCTGAAACAACCTTCTCCAATACATACCGCATCGTTTCACTCGTTTCTTCGGAAAGCACCCGCTCTCCTGAAGGATAAGAAAGCTTTTGCACCTGTGTTCCATCTGCACTTCGAATCTCCACGCCAAAATGAGGGGTAATTGTCGTACCTCCATTAATAATGGAGCTAATTGTTGTAAGAAGACGCAGTGGTGTAAGCTGAAAAGACTGTCCAAACGAGACCGTAGCCAGTTCTACTTCTCCCATATTATCTGGGTTATGCATAATGGTTGCTGCTTCTCCAGGCAGATCTACACCCGTTTTTTCTAATATTTTTAGTTTCTTAAAATAACTGTAAAACGTTTCAATTCCAAGTCGCTGTCCAACTTGAATAAAAACTGGATTACAGGAATTCATTGTTCCTTGCAAAAACGTTTCCGCTCCATGTCCTCCTACCTTATGACAGCGAATTTTTCTGTCTTCCACAATATAATAGCCAGGACAGGAAAACGTATCATTCAAAGATACAACACCTTCCTCCAGAGCTGCCGCCGCTGTAATTGTCTTAAACGTAGAACCTGGTTCATAGGTATCATTGATAATTGGATTTCTCCACATTTGATTTAAGAAATCTTGTTTCTGCTTTGCAGTTAGATTTTCGGTATTCCCAACAGACTCAGGCAATGTAAACGGATCATTTAAGTTAAATTCTGGAACATTGACCATCGCCATAATCTCACCATTTTTGGGGTTCATAATAATTACAGAAACTTGCTTTGCCTGCTTTTGTTCCAATGTTTTATAGGCTGCCTGTTCTGCATACATTTGAATATTTACATCTAAACTAAGATATAAATCATTTCCTGCAATTGGTTCTATTCGATCTTCCGCAGCACGATCCACTTCTGCTCCAGCTGCATCCGTAAGTGTCAATATTCTTCCATCCATCCCTTTTAATTGATCTTCATAACTGACTTCCAGACCGATGATCCCTTGATTATCACTGCCAGTAAATCCAAGTACTTTTGAGGCAAGCGAATCAAACGGATAATAACGTTTATAATCTTCATCCACTTTCACTCCTGCCATATCGTATTCTCGGATTTTATCTCCAATCTCTTTATCCACATTCGTCTTGATAATTTCTCTTGCAGAGTATTTTTCTACTTTTTTACGCACTTCCTCTTCTGATAATTCTAATTCTTGACTTAGAGTACGAATAACGAATTCTGGATCTTTTATTTGATTATAAATAACGGAGATCGTACACACTGTACGATTCGTTGCAATTACCGTGCCATTTGCATCATAAATGGAACCTCTCGCTGCCTTAATCCTCCGTTCTCTCGTATGCAATTCTTCTGCCAACTCATTATAATGATCCGATTGTACAATCATAAGCCAGGCAAGTCTTCCAATCAACCCAATGGCTGCCATCATAATTAATACACTTAGTATTAAAATTCCAGTCCGATGATGCGTTTTTACAAGATGCATCGCAAAGCACAATCCCTTTTCCTTTTTTTATAATGTATTATATGCTTCTTTGTTTTAGAATTTTATTTTATCTCTTCTATAAAAGAGCTGCCTTCTGGCCAACTATCATCCTGTTGTTCTGGATTCACTTCTTCTGGTCCTTCTTCTAAGTCAGAAAAAATGCCCGCATAAGAAACCAAATCTTTCCAAATCCATCCTGCCAGCTGCTGTGCAGGATAACTATCTGCCTGATTCTCTACATTTGGTTCATCAATCGCTACATATAACACAATTTGTGGGTCTTCAATTGGAGCAGCTGTAATAATAGAAACAATGTATTTTCCATTACCACGCGGTAATTTCTCTGCCGTACCAGTTTTTCCTCCAATATGATACCCTTCAATCTTCGTTCCGCCCCCCGTTCCTTCTTCTACTGTTCGATAACATCCTCGTTTAATTAATTCACTTGTTTCTTTGCTAACCGTCTCTCTGACCTTTATCGGCTCAAATTCTTTTACAACCTGTCCTTCTGGATTAATAATTTGTTTTACTACATATGGCTGATAATACGTTCCCCCATTAATCAAAGAAGAAAATGCACTCGCCAGCTGAATCATAGTCACATTATATCCTTGACCAAACGAGTTGGTAGCCAATTCTGTCACATTCAATTGATCTTCTGTATAAAGCAATCCTTCTGCACTTGCCTCGCCTGGCAAATCAATACCTGTTTTTTGACCTAAGTTAAAAATTGTCTGGTAACGTGAGAACTGCGTTCTTCCCAGTTTCTCCGCAATGTCCATTAAAGCAACATTACAAGATTGTTCAATTACCTGCTCTAATGAGATTTGCTCGGTTCCAAATACCTGACTGCATCCGCCTTTCTCAAAATTATGACATTTGATTTTATAATTCGCTACTTGTTTAAATCCATGACAGCTAAAGGTAGTATCTTCTGTAATCGCATTCTCTTCCAATCCCGCAGCAATTATCAAAAGTTTCGCAGTTGAACCAGGTTCAAATGTCTTTGTAATTACAGCATTGGAAAAAATATTGCTGTATAATAATTCTTTTCTCTCGTCCTCCGTTTTTCCTGCCAAAAATTCTTCTGAATAAAAATCACTTAGCTGAATATTAGCCCCAGTATTTAAATCATAATCGGTATTACTAACAATGGAAAGGATTTCTCCATTATTTGGGTTCATTGCAAGTACAGATAAATCATAGGCTCCGTATTCTTCCAGCCATTCATTTACATTATCTGTAATAATTCGCTCAATATTCATATCAATTGTAGTAAGCAACGTATTTCCATCTATAGCTGGAACAGTGGCCTGTTCAGGTTCTGCTTCGTCCCCAATATAACGGTAGGCTCGCCCATTGACTCCTCGCAACTCCTCATCATACTGCAATTCTAA
Organism: Candidatus Fimimorpha faecalis; assembly: GCA_018712075.1. Classification (GTDB taxonomy): domain Bacteria; phylum Bacillota; class Clostridia; order Lachnospirales; family Lachnospiraceae; genus Fimimorpha; species Fimimorpha faecalis. The sequence goes on along the minus strand of DVHN01000185.1, from coordinate 6,698 downwards.
TCCATATAATCCCTGCGAAGTATCCTGCGTCGTATATCCAATAATTTTACTTGCTAACTCATTATAAGGATACTTTCTCCGATACTCCGATTCAAACCATATTCCACGTATTCTTGCCGTTGTCGCAGAATCATCCATCTCTTCTTTTTTCTGTTCAAATGCATCTACCTGTTCCTGGGTTAATTCCGTTTTTCCGCCAAAACGAACATACGCTTTTTCCTTATTCTCTTCAAACGCCTGTCTTAACTGTGCCTCGTCCAATCCAAAGCATTCTGCTGCTGCCTGAATCGTAGCATCTACCGTTCCTTTGTTTAATTCTTCCGCTTCATAAAGCACAGAAGGATCTAAAATTAAAATATATACCTTTTCACTTGTCGCTACAATATTTCCATTTCGATCTAAAATATTTCCACTCTTTGCTGGAATTGTCGTGTCTTGGTAACTTAATTGGGTCAGAGCTTTTCTGGAGTATTCTTCGTGAGTTTTAAAAGCTCTCACCACAATAACTGTGGCTAATCCACATAAAGCCAGCACAATTATAAGAAATAAAAGTGCCAGCTTTTGTCTCATGTAAGGTTTTATATACTTTGTTTGCTTATTCTTTTGGGATTTCGGCATTCTGTCGTACATACTCACTTTCTACTCCATCATAAGCTAATACTTGATTCTTCTTTGGATAACTCATTCCCAGATTATTCATAGCATACTCACGAATTGCATCATAATCAATCGAAGATTCAATTTCTGTTTCTCTTGCATCATTTTGTTCTGCAAGTTCTTGATACTGCTGCTCCAATGAAGCAACCTTACGATTGTTTTGATTTATATCGGATTTAATTTCCAAGTAATTCTTTGTACAAAGCAAAAGACCTCCAACTGCTCCAACCAAAAGGCTTGTTTGAATAAGGGTAAATGCCCTGCTGTGCTTTCTTTCTCGTTCAATTTCCCTTTGCAGCGCACGTTTTTTTCTGTTTTGACGCCGTTTCTCTTCCCAATGTTGAGGTTCCCATACTCTTTCCTGTTTTTTTACCGTGTTACCTTCAATATATTTATCATAATGATCCAATTCGGAATAGTTTTTTCTCATCCTAACCTCCTAAAATTTTTATTTAAAAACATAATCTGTTTTTATTTTCTGATGTTCTATAACGGCAAGAAACTGATCAAAATAAATGATCAAAACCGCTTTAACTACGCTCAAAAACTCGCAGTTTTGCACTTTTTGAACGACTATTGTATGCAAGTTCCCTTTCGCTTGGCAAAATCGGTTTTCGTGTAATAACTCTTCCCTTTGACCGTTTTCCACAAACACAGACTGGAAATTCTGGCGGACAGGTGCAGGGATTTTCATTAATACGAAAACGATTTTTTACAATTCTATCTTCCAATGAATGAAATGTAATAATGCTTAACCGCCCTCCAGGCTTCAGCCGGTCAATCATACGATCGATGGAATGTTCTAATACATCCAATTCTGCATTCAATTCAATTCGGATTGCCTGAAACGTGCGTTTGGCAGGATGTCCTCCTTTTACACGACATTTCGCCGGTATCGCAGCTTTAATACATTCAATCAATTCTCCTGTTGTTGTAATTTCCTTTTCCATTCTTCGTTTTACAATATGCTTGGCAATATTTTTCGCAAACTTGTCTTCCCCATAATCTCTTATAATATGGTATAACTCCTGTTCACTATAGCCATTTACAATATCTTTTGCCGTCTTTTGTTGTCTTTGATCCATACGCATATCCAATGGCGCATCTTCTCGATAAGTAAAACCTCTTTCTGCCTGATCCAGCTGATAAGAAGAAACACCTAAATCCAACAAGATGCCGTCTACCTTTTCAATGCCAAGCTGATCCAACACACGATCGAAATCTACATAATTACTTCTTACTATGCTGACTTTGAACGGTTTCAATTTCTCCTGGGCTGCCTGTATCGCATCTCCATCCTGATCAATTCCCACAAGACGTCCATTTTCACCAAGTCTTTTACAGATTTCAAGTGCATGTCCTGCTCCGCCAAGTGTGCCATCTACATAACACCCATCTGGACGAATATGTAAACTCTCTATGGTTTCTTCCAATAAAACCGATTTATGTGAAAATTCCATGCTGTTCCTCCTATCGATTATAATTGAAGATCTTCCAGGCTGCCTGCTAACTCCTCAATGTCATCAAATGTATTATATTCTTCCCAAGCTTCTCTGTCCCAAATTTCAATTCTAGAGCCAACACCTGCCACAATTACTTCTTTTTCTAACGACGCATAAGCCCTTAAACTCGGTGGAATCAATATTCTTCCCTGCTTATCTGGTTCGCACTCCACAGAACCAGTGAAAAAAAATCGATTCAATCGTCTGATTTTGGAGTTTGTGATGCTTGGAGAGGCACAAAGTTTATCGGTAAGTTTTTTCCACTCTTCTTTTGGGTAAATGCAAAGGCAGTGTTCCATTCCTTTTGACAAAATAAAGTTGCTACCAAGCTGTTCACGAAACCGAGTTGGAATAATCAGTCTTCCCTTCGTATCGAGAGAATGATGATACTCACTCATGAACATATTTATCACCTCCGCAAAAACCCCTTTCTGTCACTTTCCCCCACTTTGTCCCACTGTCTATTATTATATTAAATGAATTACTCTAAAAGATCAAGCCCAAAATGAGAAACATTAAAAAGAAATCACATAATGTTCATGAAATTTCTGATAAACAGAATGTTAACATGAAAAAAACCTACTCAAAAGTATAATAATATACTTTGAATAGGCTTTGTAGAACTAATATTCGATTGATATTTTTCAATCTTATGAATTTGCTTTTGGATTTGAATTTTTTTTCCAAAAATTTACAATCAATACAACTAATGCTGATACAATTAAAACTGCTGATAAAAGCTGAGATACTGCGATTTGTGTTCCAAATAGTTTCAACTGATCGGTACGCAACCCTTCAATCCAAAATCTTCCGATTCCATATCCAATAAAATAAAGACACATCATTTGTCCATCAAACTTTTTATACTTTCGTACAATAAGAAGTAAAATCAATACCCCAAGATTCCAAACGGATTCATAAAGAAATGTAGGATGTACTTGAATATATTCTATTCCCTCTTTTATAATCGGATTTTCAGCAAAATGCTGTGCCAGTTCTGGAGATATCATATTTGGATTTACTAAATCTCTGCGAATCTGCATCGCAAACAAATTATCGGTATATCCGCCAAATGCCTCACAGTTGACAAAATTACCCCAGCGTCCAATAATCTGTCCTGCTACAAGTCCAAATACGGCACAATCTCCAATTTTTCCAATGGATACCTTTCTTTTTTTACAGAATAAAATCATCATACAGACAACTGCAATAATTCCTCCATAAATAGCAAGTCCACCTGCACGTAGATTAAATATTTGAATTAAATTATCTTTATAATCCTCCCATGCAAAAATAACATAATAGGCTCTCGCCCCAATAATCGCAGCAAAAATAGTCCAAATTGCAAAATCAGTCATTAAATCTAGACTCACATTTTCTTTTTTAGCAATCCAACATGCCAGACAAATTCCAATGAAAAATCCTAACCCTACAATGACTCCATAATAGGCAATCGAAAAGCCAAATATGCTAAAACTCTTAGAAATATGAGGGATCTCCAATCCAAGATGAACAAAACTAATATCTGGTAAACTCATAAAATCTCTCCCACTTTTAAATTTTCAACCCCATCATAGCACAAATAATATTAGAATGCAATGAAATAAGAATTCATTCTTTTTATTGTATTTAGAAAAGAATTATGATACACTTATAACATGATGAAATTAGAAAGGATTTTTACTATGAAGTTAGGTATTGTTGGATTACCAAATGTAGGAAAAAGTACATTATTTAATTCATTAACAAAAGCTGGAGCAGAATCTGCTAATTACCCATTTTGTACCATCGACCCAAATATAGGGGTTGTTCCAGTTCCAGATTTTCGTCTGTCTTTATTAGCAGATCTCTACCAATCCCGTAAAATCACGCCTGCCGTTATCGAATTTGTAGATATTGCAGGTTTAGTAAAAGGAGCCTCAAAAGGAGAGGGACTTGGCAATCAATTTTTAGCCAATATTCGTGAAGTAGACGCCATCGTTCATGTTGTACGCTGCTTTGACGATCCAAATGTTATTCACGTAGACGGAAGCATTGATCCAGTCCGTGATATTGAAACAATCAATTTGGAACTAATCTTTGCAGATTTAGAAGTTTTAGAGCGCCGTATTTCTAAAACAGCCCGTGGTGCCAGAAATGACAAAAATCTTGCCAAAGAATTAGATACATTAAACAAAATTAAAGCAATTTTAGAAGATGGAAAACCAGCTAAAACATTTACGACAGAAGATGAAGATGAGATTGCACTCATTGGAGAATTAAATCTCCTCACATCCAAACCAGTTATTTTTGCAGCCAATGTTACAGAAGAAGATCTGGCAGACGATGCAGCATCCAATTCTTATGTACAAGATGTAAGAGAATTTGCAAAAGAAGATGGCAGTGAAGTTTTTGTTATCTGTGCTCAAATCGAACAGGAAATTTCTGAACTAGACGAAGACGAAAGAAAAATGTTTTTAGAAGATCTGGGGTTAAAAGAATCTGGATTAGAAAAACTGATCACTGCCAGCTATCATATTCTTGGATTAATCAGCTATTTAACAGCAGGTGAAACAGAGACAAGAGCCTGGACGATTACAAAGGGTACCAAAGCTCCTCAGGCAGCAGGCAAAATTCATTCCGATTTTGAACGTGGATTTATCCGTGCAGAAGTTGTCAATTATCAAGATCTACTAGATTGTAAAACTTACTCTGCTGCGAAGGAAAAAGGACTTGTCCGTTTGGAAGGAAAAGATTACGTTGTACAAGACGGAGATGTTATTTTATTCCGTTTCAATGTATAATTAATATATCAAGAGAAAAACAAAGCGAGGGAATACTATGGCAAATTATGATATTTCTAAAATGGAAGACTTAACAGTTACTTTAACCTTAGATGATGATACCGAATTAGAATGTGCAGTTATCACAATCTTCGAAGCAGACGGTCACGATTACATTGCATTGCTTCCATTGGAAGGAGAAGATTTTGAAGATGGTTCTGTTTATTTATACCGCTATGCAGAAGTAGATGGAGAACCAGAACTTCAGAATATCGAAACCGATGAAGAATACGATATTGTATCCGATGCATTCGATGAATGGCTTGACACACAAGAGTACGATGAAATTGTGGATGAAGAAGATCTCGAAGATGACTTCGAAGATGACTTCGACCAAGAATAATTCAAAATCCTCCACTTCATGTTTTACACATTTGAAGTGGAGGATTTTCTATTTATAATATGCTTCTTTTTCTATTTATTCCATTAATTCTTTTATATTTCTCGCCGAAAAAAATTCTTTCACTTGATCTTCTTTTGCCATAATCGAACCTTGTGCAAAAAATGGCTTTCCGCCCCCTCTTCCATTTAATTCTCCATTCATATCTTTTATGAATTGTCTCAAATCTCCATCTATTTGTCCAATTGCATACCGCATACTTCCATCTCCAACTGGTGAGAAAACGGCACAAACGCCATCACAACATTCCATTCCCGCCACTGCCAGTCTGCGTACCGAATCGGAAGAAAGTCCTTCCTTAAAAAGCAATACATTTCCTTTATTTTTTACTCTTTGCGCAATTGCTTTAAATTCTCGTTCCTCCATTTTCATTACCTGACCTTTTAATTGGAAATTTTCTTCCGATAATCGCTTTACTGCATCAGCTACTTTCTGTGGTTTTGCAGAAAGCATAACCGAGATTTGCTCATTTTGCATTTGAAGCATATTCATATAATTTAATACTCGTTTTCCGCAAATCATTTCCATACGAACACCTTGACGGAATTTTTGTACCGATAATAACTTAATCATTCCAATTTCTCCACAGTGACTGACATGAAGTCCACAACAGGCACAAATATCTCCATCTGGGAATGTAACAATACGCACTTCTCCCGTCAATTCCTTTTTACTTCGATACGGCAATTGCTTTAATTGTTCTGGACTTGGAAAAGATATTTCACAACACCGATTCTTCCATATATAAGCATTTGCCTGCTGTTCTAGTTCTAACATCTGTTTAGTTGTAATCAATCCATTAAAATCAATTGTAACGAGATCGGAGCCCATATGAAATCCAACATTATCATAGCCAAATTTTTTATGGATGAGACCACTTATAATATGCTCTCCTGAATGCTGCTGCATAAAATCAAAACGGCGATCCCAGTCAACTATCCCACAAACCTTTGTTCCTACTTCTAACGGTCGATCGACATAATGTATAATTTTTCCATCTTTCTCATGAACTTCGTTCACTTGACCTTCACCCAGTCTGCCAGTATCCCAGGGCTGCCCTCCTCCTTCTGGATAAAATGCAGTCTGATCCAAAACAACTTCATATCCTTTTTTTCCTGGTTTACATTCCAATACATTTGCCTGAAACTCGTTTTGATATACATCTCTATAAAATAGTTTTTCTGTCATAGTAACCTCCTAATATCTCAACCTGACGTAATCTCTTTAACGCAAAAAATCCTGAAGCAAATGCTTCAGGACTCAAAGCGTGCCCAAAGGGATTCGAACCCCCGACCCACGGCTTAGAAGGCCGTTGCT
>DVHN01000184.1 GCA_018712075.1 Candidatus Fimimorpha faecalis | reverse complement strand
TTGGCATAGAAGAATACAACAAAGAAAAAAAGATATGGACTCCTCTCATTGTAATTGCACACGAAAAAAGATAGCGATATTAAAATCACTATCCCTTTTAATCTTATATATTCTAATTACATTTTATCTCTCTATATAAAATCCTCGAATTCATATGAAATATTTAGCAGATTGTTGATATAATGAGTAGTTTTTTACTAATATACTCTATATGTTATCATTTTCTTCTTATTCATTAACTACTTTTAAAAAAGTTTTCTCATCATAATACTTTTTCATTCCCAGCAAAATTCCATTCAAAAAAATCTTTGTTTCGTCCTTAATCTTTTCTAAATCATCTATTGCATAATACCTACCACATTCAGCAAATGAGGTAGTTCCGTGAGCAAGTTCATTTCTTTTGTTTTTTACATCTTCCAAAACCTGTCCACCTTTACAGCTAGAATCAAGTTTATATGTAATACCATGTTCTTTACAAATTTTCCGAATCTTGTTTGCATCCAAATTACCACTAATATCTGTTGCCTTACGATCCATTTCCAATGGTTCATTTCTTAGGATAGCATTAATAATTTCAATGGCTTTATCTTTATAGGAATTATAATGAGCAGTTTTATCATATACTTGATTAAACTTAAAAGCAAACCAAATATCTTGTATTTCTTTTCTTACATCCTTATAACTATATCCACTAGATTTTAATTCATCATAAATCTCTAAAATTCCATCCGTTATTGAGGATTCAACCAAGTTATAAATCATAATCAATGCATTTGCTTTTAAAATTTTCAAAAAATCATCATGGTAAAACACATACTTATCTTTACATGATTGTGTTCTGTACAGATCTTGCAAAGCTTTGAAATAGAGTTCAATCTCATTAACTCTGTCTTTATATATTTCAATTGTCGTTCTCATCACACTCACCTTTTAATAATACATCTCTCACGTATTCAATCCTTCCACATACTCTCTTTGGTGAATTGCTTGCGTGTGTTGTTGTGTGGATCTTAAATTGTTCTGAATTTAACCATTCCATTGAATGGGGTTCCAAGTTTGGTCTTTCTCTTAATGCTAGGGCAACACCTACAGAAATAGCTTCAAATCGAACTCTTGGTGTTGACTTTGCATTTTTAGTTTTGGCAAAACCATACGGAAAATATTTTTCCACAAAATTAAGCATACCTCTAAATTCTTTTTCGTATGCTTCTTCATCAAACTCTTTCTCTTTACACTGCACAAACTCATTTAAGAAATCCTCAACAGCATGGTGGAAATTTTGATAGTTATTTAGATAAGCAAAAAATCTTACAATTAACTCTGAATCTTCATAACGTTTTCTCATAGTTTCACTAATTGGACATAAATTATTAAACTGAATATCCTTAGCACACTTTTCAACAAATTGCATGAAGGGTCCAGTATAAGATCCACGTCTAATTTCACTTGGGATTGCTTGAGTACCTCCAGTATTAATCCTATTAAAAATATCCTGCCTTGTTTCGATGGTCGTTGTATCTGCCAAAACAACAATTCTTAATGTACGCCCTTTAAACTTTCTCTGAAATATTTCCGGCAAATCAGTAAATGTAAAACCATTTAAAGAAGTTAATTTTTCTAAATCATCCAACATTAAATCATTATACAAAAACTCTTCTAATGTTTGAGTTCGCTGTGCTCCATCGATAATCTCACATCTACCATCCTCATTATCAGAGAAAAACATAAATGGTATTGGTAGCCCAAGCAAAACAGATTCTATAAATCTAACTTTTTTTGCATTATCCCATACAAATTTTCTTTGATATTCGGGAATATAAAAATCATCTGAACGAAATTTATCGACTAACACTTCAATTGGATAATCTTTGGTATCAAAACTAATCTCCTTTTGCAATTTCCTTATTTGCCCTTCAGCTGTTTGCTTCATTTGAATAGAAATTTTAGTATTTTTCAATACACTTCACTCCCCTTTATACATTTCTAAATGTTTTAAAATACTTTTTCCGATAGCTTCTCCCAATTTTACAGGAACTGCATTCCCGATATGAATACCTATTTGCCGATTAGTTTGTGGATGATTCATGTCAATAAACTTATACTCTGGTGGAAATGACTGTAAAATCGCTCCTTCTCGCATTGATAAAGCTCTATCTTGCTCTGGATGCCCAAATCTTCCATTTCCATATCCATAAAACTGAGTTGTAATTGTTGGTGATGGTTTTTCCCATTCCATTCTACCATAAACAGAACAATATCCCTGTCCTGTGCTTTTCTTATGGCATAATAATTGTAAAGATTCATCCCAATCCTTCCACGTTCCTCCTGGAACAGATTCCTTAATTCGTCTTTTATTTATTTTTGATAATTTACTTGCTCTATGCAAAGCATCTGTTTTTGAGCATTCTCCATCTTTTATTTTAGGTAGTTTTCCAATTGCATCTTTTACAGTAATATAATTTTTTTGATTATACAATGGTTCTATCAAAGAAATGTCTCCTAATTTAGATGCGAGGAGAACTAATCTATTTCTATTCTGTGGAACACCATAATCAGCACAATTTACAATTTTCCAGCTGACATAATATCCTTCATTGTTAAGGCTTTCTACAAAGTCATCAAATACTTTTCTTTTTACTAATTGAGGAACATTTTCCATTGAAATTATCTCTGGTTGAATTTTTTTTACTAAATCACTAAAATAATAAAGTAATCTCCATTTTTCATCTTTAGGTCCCTCTTTGGTATAACGTAAAGAATAATTTGAAAATGGCTGACATGGTGCACATCCCATCAAAATTTTAATGCATCCCTTTGGATAATAAGATTCAATTTCCTCTTTTTTAATTTCTTCTACTGCTTTATTTATAAATATAGATTTATTATTTTCTTCATAGGCATATTGACATGTAGGATCTATATCAATTCCTGCTGCAACTACTATTCCAGCCTTTCTTATTCCATATGTCAAACCACCTATTCCACAAAACAAATCGACAGCAACACAATTCACCTTTCATCACCTGCCTCTTCACATCCAAAATAATACTAAATTACACACTCTATACAATCTTACTTTAACAGCAAATTCTTTTTGAGACAATTTTACTTTATAAAATTAAATACATTATACATTTTTGAATACAATATGTCAACACATAGTCACTAATGATCCACGGCAGACGCACGTTTTTTACCTTAAACTATCTCCGGGTCTTTGACACCCCTTATAAAAAGATTATAACATAAAACCCCCATTTTTAGGCCACTTGAGGCCTATTTTTTTGTCAAATTTTTTGAATTTAGATATAGGCTTTTTAGGCTTTTTATGTTATAATAGGACAAAGGAGGTCTTTTCATGAAAGTAAATACATCAAAATCAAAAAATGCAGAGTCTTTTTATATTAAACACTCTTATATTGATGCCAATGGCAAGTCAACCACAAGAACCATTCGAAAGCTGGGAACATTGAAAGAACTGCTAGTTGAACATGGACCCACAAGAGATGACGTTATGGAATGGGCAAGAGAACAGGCACGCATAGAAACAGAAAAATATGAACAGGAAAAAGAGAATTACCGCCTTCCAATCTATTTTTATCCGAACCGAAAAATCCCCCATGGTGAGAGACGCAAATTTAACGGCGGATACCTTTTCCTACAGTCCATTTATTATCAACTTAATCTAGATCAGATTTGCAGGAAAATACGCACAAGACATGATTATAAATATGATTTAAATGCCATTCTATCTGATCTGATATACACTAGAATACTTGATCCAGGAAGTAAACTTTCCTCTTTTAAAGCAGCCAAGACGTTCCTTGAAGCCCCAAAATACGAGCTGCATGATATTTACAGAGCTTTAAGTGTAATTGCGCAGGAATGTACATTTATTCAGGCAGAGGTTTATAAAAACAGCTGTGAAATGATGAAACGCAATAGCGGCATACTCTATTATGACTGTACTAATTATTATTTTGAAGTAGAACAGGAAGATGACAACAGACAGTACGGAAAGAGCAAAGAAAACAGGCCAAATCCTATAATCCAAATGGGATTATTTACAGATGGAGACGGCGTACCACTTGCATTCTCCCTATTTCCCGGAAAACAGAATGAGCAAAAATCATTAGCTCCATTGGAGAAAAAGGTTATAGAAGATTTCGGGTGTAAGCAGTTTATTTATTGCTCCGATGCCGGTCTTGCCTCTGAAAACAATCGCATGCTAAATCACACGGGCAAAAGAGCTTTTATTGTCACTCAATCTATAAAAAAACTGAGTTCAGAATACAAAACATTGGCTCTTAATAAAAAAGGCTTCAGACGGCTGTCTGATAATAAACTTGTAGATATTGATAACCTGTCAGACAGCGATTATGATCAGGTTTTCTATAAGGAAGAACCTTACAGTTCCAAAAAGCTGGAACAGCGCCTTATCATCACTTATTCACCTAAGTATGCTGCATATCAGAAAAATCTACGTGAAAAACAGGTTGAAAGGGCGATGGCCATGATAAAAGAAGGCAAGCATAAAAAACAAAAAAAGAATCCGAATGATCCCGCTAGATTTATTTCAAAGGAAGCAGTTACTAAAGATGGAGAAATAGCCGACATAATGTATTATCTTGATGAGGAAAAAGTTTTAGAAGAAGCAAAGTACGATGGCCTTTATGCGGTATGTACGGATCTTTTTGATGATGAACCAGGCGATATTTTACGGGTAAGCGAGGGAAGATGGCAAATCGAGGCGTGTTTTAGGATCATGAAAACAGAATTTCATGCAAGACCGGTATATTTAAGGCTCAGTGACAGGATAACGGCACATTTTCTTATATGTTTCCTATCGCTTTTAATATATCGCATACTCGAAAAAAAGCTGGGCAAAAAATTCACCTGTGAAGAAATCATCGAAACCCTTAAGGAATATGATTTTGGCGATGTGCAGGGCCAGGGGTTTATGCCAATATATACATCAAACAAACTAACTGACAGACTTCAGGAAATAAGCGGATTCGAAACAGACTACGAATTTATAACAAAAAGAAAAATGAAAGAAATACAAAAATTGAGCAAGGGAAACTAAAAAAGCCTATATATTAAAACAAGGCAGCACCGCTACGAAAGCCCCATTTTATAGGCATTGTAGCGGTATTTTTATTTTTTAGGTGTCAAAGACGAGATTATACATTTTTGAATACAATATGTCAACACATAGTCACTAATGATCCACGGCAGACGCACGTTTTTTACCTTAAACTATCT
>DVHN01000018.1 GCA_018712075.1 Candidatus Fimimorpha faecalis | reverse complement strand
TTTTCAATTGGAATCTCATTCATTGAGATTCCGAGAAGTTATTCATAATCATGCCTCAGGCATAAATGTTTAATTTAGTTGGATTCCTTTTAGCAAATCTCCAAGTCCAGTAATTGCCTTTCCTTTTTCCTGATAATCAAACCGATCTTCTTCCACTTCTTTATTGATTACCTCATTTGCTTCTTTTATACTTAAACTAATCTTATTGTCTTTAATTTTTGTAATCTTTACCTTTACTTTATCTCCTACCTTTAATACCTGTTTCGGATGAGTTAAACGACGATCTGCGATCTGTGAAATATGAACAAGTCCCGAAATTCCATCTCCAATATCCACAAATGCACCATAATCCATCAATTGTTCTACGGTTCCTTCTACCACTGTACCAACTACAATTTTTTCAATTTTCTTATTTTTTTCCTCGATTGCGTTTTGTATTAACACATCCTTTGCAGATAATACCAAACGCTTTTGTTCTTTATCTACAGTAATAATAACTGCATCGATTTCTTTGTTCAAATATGGAGTTGTATCTTCTACGTACGTAAGTTCCAATTTAGAGGATGGAATAAAGCCACGTATTCCCTCTACATACATAATAACACCTTTATTGACAATTCCTCCCACCATTCCATGAATGACTGTTTTTTCCTCTTTCATCTGTTCCAACTTATCCCATGCTAGTTCATCCGTAGCATCTTTTTTGGATAATACAAAATTACCAGCTCCATCATCCGTCTTCACAACGGTTGCAGAAATTTCTTCTCCTTTTTGTACATCCGTTAAAATATTGAAATTCGGATCATCACTCATTTGGTCTGCTGCAATTTTGCCTGGTGCATAATAATCAAAATCCACAGTAACTCCTGTTTCATCCACATCAATTACAGTACCTGTTACAATATCTCCTGGTTTAATTTGACGATAGGATGCTTCTAATTCTGCTTTATAGTCTTCCATTGTTTCTTCTTTTTGCAATACTTCTGCTTCTTTTTCTTCTGTTACCTTATTATTTTCCATTTCCATATATAACCTCCAAATTTTATTCTGTGGTACCAGTTGCCGCTTTAAACTCTGTCCAGACTTTTTGGTGAACATCATTGGCTTCTGTTCCAATGTTTTCAATCATTTCTCCCTTTAAATCTTCTGGGATTACAAGTAAGTCTTTATTTTCTTCTGCAATAAATGCTTCCGCATCTTTATTCGTGCAGTAATATCCTGTAAATTCTGTGCACTTGGCAAATGTTTCTGGTTCCATAATATAATTCAAAAATGCATGAGCTGCCTCACTATTCGGAGCCTGGCTTGGAATAAATCCCGACATCAATCCAAAACCAACTCCTTCTTCTGGAACTACAACTTTTAATTCTGGATTATTATTTAATGCCTCATATACTTGAGAAGTATATAAATATGCAACCGATGCTTCTCCCGTCAATAACGCAGTTTGTGTATTATCATCTTTAATCAAACGTACATTTGGGGCCAGAGACTGTAATTTTTTTCCTGCTTCTTCAATTTTAGCAATATCTTCTGTATTCATGGATTCTCCCATGGAAAGAAGCACCATTCCCGTTATAACACGATTGTTTGCAATCAATGCTACACTATCGTTTAATTCTTCATTCCAAAGATCCTGATATCCTGTAATTTCAAAGTCAATTGCATTTGGATCATACACAAGTAATGGAATACCAGCTCCATAATTTACGGTATATTCATTATTTTTATCAAAAAATTGCCCTTTAAAAATTGGATTCTCATGTTTAATATTCGGAATTTGGGATTGATCCAATGTCTGCACAAGTCCTGCTTCAATTGCCTGCTCAATAATATAGTCATCCGCAAAAATTAGATCGTATTCTCCCCCCTCGGTCTGTGTTAGCTTTTCCAACATTTCTTCATCATATGTAAAATTCTGATAAATCACTTCACAGCCAGTCTCAGTTTCAAAGCCTGAAATAACCTCATCTGGAAACATACCTTCCCATGTATAAAGAATTAATTCCTGTCCACCCAATAAAGCATCCTGCCCCTGAGCAGTTCCGTTGCTCTCTTGTGCCTGATTGCCACATCCCCCTAACAGAGATAAAGCTACTACACCAGTCAGGATTGATCCAATCCATCGTTTCATACACTACCTCCTCGATTTTTCTTATTGATTCTTACAACGCTAAGAATTATTATTAGTGTAACACTTAACATAATGGTTGACAAGGCATTTATTTCAGGACTTACTCCAAATTTAATACGGGAGAAAACCTTTATTGGCAGCGTATTAATACGAGAATTCGTTACAAGCACACTAATTACTACATCATCAAATGACATAGCAAATGCAAGCAGCGAACCTGAAGCCACCGCCGGCATAATCAATGGCAACGTAATATCCCAAAATGCTCGGATCTCAGAAGCTCCCAAATCTCTTGCCGCTTCTAATAACGTAGGGTCCATGCCAACTAAACGAGCCTTTACCATCATATAAATATATGGAATGCAAAATGTGGTATGTGCAATGACAAGCGTTGTCATTCCAAACGGAAGACTAATTGCAGAAAAAAACGCCAAAAACACCATTCCCAAAATAATTTCTGGGATCATAATAGGCAGCATGGAGACGTATTCCATGATTCCCTTCGTCTTATAATTCATCCGTGCCATACCAACTGCCCCAATCGTACCAATGACTCCTGCACAAAAACAGCTCAGCACTCCCAGAATTAAACTATTTTTTAGTGCTTCCATTAGATCTTTATCTTTCCATAATTCCGCATACCATTTTAGCGAAAATCCTGACCAAATCGCAGTCAGTTTATTCTCATTAAAAGAATAGATAATTACAATCAAAATCGGAAGATACATAAAAATCAAAATAATTGCTAAATATAAATTGGGTAGCTTTGTACGATTTTTCAAAATAATCCCTCCAATTCTTTTGCTCCAGTTACTTTGCGATATACGGCAATAAATAGCGAAGTCATAATCATTAAAATAACGGATAACGCTGCGGCAAATGGCCAGTTTCTTCCCTTTGTCAACTGTTCTTGAATGACATTACCGACTAGAACGACTTTATTTCCGCCTAAAATATCTGCTACAAAAAACAATCCCATCGATGGCACGAAGGTTAATACAATCCCAGACATAAATCCTGGTAATGTTAACTTCCAAGTTACCGTCCAAAAAGCTTTCCAGGCAGAAGCTCCTAAATCTCTCGCAGCTTCCACCAATGACCAATCCATCTTTTCTGCACTGGAGTATACGGCTAAAATCATAAATGGCAGCAGTGCATAAACCATACCTGATAAAACGGCAGGATAGGTATAGAGTAGTTTTAGTGGTTTTTCAGTAATTCTAAGTCCCATTAAAATTTTGTCCAAAACTCCATTACTTTGAAGTAAAATCGACCATCCATACATTCGCACAAGTGAACTAGTCCAAAATGGAACCATAATCAATGCCATCATCAGCTTTTTCTTATCGCTTGGCAATTTCGCCATAAAATATCCAAATGGATAGCCAATGATTCCAACAAGAATTGTTGTAGAAAATGCTAACTTTATCGACTGCAAAAACGTGGTTTGATACACTGGCTCCGCAATTTTTTTGTAGTTATCCAATGTAAATGACAGAATTGTTTCATAGTTTTCTCCTCTTGTACAAAAACTAAGTACAAACATATAAAGCAATGGCCCCACTACAAATATAATTGTAAAAATATATAAGGGCGCCACTGTAAGCCAAAGCCCATTCTTTTTTTTCATTGTTTTTTGTTACGCTTCCTCTCTTTTTCAATCTTGATCTTCTACTACCACCGCAAAGTCCGCATCCCATCCGATTGTAATGCAATCTCCCTCTTCTACCTCATAATTGATTCCATGCCGACTTGCTACAATTTCCTTTCCATTTGGGAGAATAAGCGTTAGACGCAATAATCCTCCTGCAAAGCTCTTCTCTTTTACTGTCGCAGATATTCCATTTTCTACATTTAATTGAATATTCTCACTTCTCACTGCAACTGCAATCGGATCTCCAATATGTACTCCATCTTTTTTGGAAAGTTTCACGCTTGCATAAGCAGTGGTTTCTTCCAATTTTATTATAGCCACTCCATGATCTAATTGATTCACTACACCACGAATAATATTCGCATTTCCAACAAATTGTGCCACAAAACTTGTTTTTGGAGCATCATAAATTTCATTTGGCGTACCAGTCTGGATAAACGTTCCATCTCTCATTACAACAATTCGATCCGACATATTAATCGCTTCTTCCTGATCATGGGTAATATAAAGAAACGTAATTCCCAGTTTTTTCTGAAGCCGCTTCAACTCTAATTGCATCTGACGGCGAAGCTGCAAATCCAACGCTCCAAGCGGCTCATCCAGTAATAGTAATTTGGGATTATTTACAATTGCCCTGGCGATTGCAACTCGCTGCTTCTGACCTCCAGAAAGCTCCGAAGGCTTTCTAAATGCATAATCCCTAAGCTGTACTAGCTCCAAGCTTTCCATGACCCTTTTTTGAATTTCAGTTTTAGAAACTTTGCGAATTTTCAAACCATATGCCACATTTTTAAATACATTCATATGTGGAAACAAAGCATAATTTTGAAATACGGTATTTACATTTCGCCTATCTGGAGCCATCTTTGTCACATCCACACCTTCTAGCATTACCGTTCCACTGTCTGGCTGCTCGAGCCCAGCAATAATCCGAAGCGTTGTCGTTTTTCCACATCCAGATGATCCTAAAAAGGTAATAAACTCTCCTTGTTTTACTGATAATGAAATTCCTTTTAATACTTCTGTATTTCCAAAACTCTTTTTAATATTATTTAATTCCAAAATAAAATTTCCCAATTTTTTACCCATTGCCCAATATTTCAAGGCAATCCTTTCTTTATAATAGTCAAAACATATTTTCAATTCATAGATCACTGAAAGATGCTCCATGAAATCAAGTAGCGAAGATTTCACCTACCTACTCGATATGCGATTGCACACAGCTCACAGCAAAGCCGTTCGCTGTACTTGCCCGTCAAATGTTGTGCAAGCACAGTGTGACAGATTTATCGCACAGATAAGGCTGGTGTATCCGACGTACACCAGCCTTATTAGAATTGCGGGAATAGGATTTGAACCTATGACCTTCGGGTTATGAGCCCGACGAGCT
>DVHN01000183.1 GCA_018712075.1 Candidatus Fimimorpha faecalis | reverse complement strand
TATTTTTAAATAGTAATATATAAAACCAAACTACTTCGATTATTCAGGGAAAAATTCATCCATTACTTGTTGTACTGTTTGAATTTTTTCTGCTCTCCATGCTTCTGCCCCACAAAACAATAATGCTTGATCTATATTTCCTTTCGCTGCATTTACCAATGCATCCGTAATACAGTACGGCATAGTAGCTCGATCGCATGTAATAATACATTGATGACAACGTCCTGGTTTTGGTGGATTTCCAGCCATACAATCTTCCATAAATTTATTCTTAATGGCTCTTCCTGGCATTCCAACTGGACTTTTTACAATAACAATATCTTCTTTTTTAGCATTTAAATAAGCATTTTTATATTCCAACGGCGCATCACATTCCTCCGTTGTTACAAATCGTGTTGCAACTTGAATTGCATCGGCTCCCATTTCAAAATAGTGATCTGCCTTTTCTTTGTTATAGATTCCTCCTGCAACTGCGATTGGAATTGGAGTTTCATATTTTTTTTCAAATTTTTTTACTACTTCAAAAATTTTTAAAATCTCTTCATCATAGCTTTGATCGGTATAAGTATCCAACTCTTCTCTTGAAAAGCCAAGATGACCTCCTGCTTTCGGTCCTTCTATTACTATCAAGTCTGGTACTCTGTGATATTTTCGATCCCACATTTTACAAATAACCATCGCTGCTTTGGCAGAGGATACAATTGGTGCTAATTTCGCACCATAAGCAAATCCTGGAAGAGAAACTGGCAATCCTGCTCCCGATATAATAATGTCTGCTCCCTGGCGGCACGCTTCTTTTACGTATTCTTCATAATGCTGCGTTGCCACCATAATATTTACACCAACAATTCCTCCATTGGCAATTTCTCTTGCCTTATGGATTTCTTTTCCAATTGCACGTAAATTAGCCTCTAAAGGATTACTATCATAGTCTTTTTCTCTATATCCAATCTGTGCAGTAGAAATAATTCCAATCCCCCCTGCAGCAGCCACCGCTCCTGCCAATCCAGACAGGCTGATACCGACCCCCATTCCTCCTTGAATAAGGGGATGACGACTCTCTAAGTCTCCGATTTTTAATCCACATTTATGCATAATTACCTCCTAATGTCACTGTGAACGTGACATAAATTCTGCGAATCCAGATCTCATCCTTTTTCGCATACCTATGATTACATATTGCGGAATCTGCTATAACGATGGGCGGCTAATTCACTTCCCTCTTTTGATCCATAAACCATTAAGAAACGCTGAATCTGTTCCGACATATCTTCACAAATTGGCTCCATTGTTTCTACAGTCGCTGGACATTCCTCTTTTATTATATAATCAATAATATTTAATTTCTTCAAATCCGCAGCGGTAATCTTCATTACTTTTGCCGCATCTGCAGCCTTCTTTGCATCCTTCCATAAAATAGAGGCAAACCCCTCTGGAGACAGGACGGAATAAAGTGCATTTTCCATCATCCATACTTCATCTGCAACTGCCATTGCCAATGCTCCTCCGCTGCCACCTTCTCCAATAAAAATGGACAATACTGGAACTTTCAATGCTGACATTTCATATAGATTTCTTGCGATTGCTTCTCCCTGTCCTCGTTCCTCTGCTTCTATGCCACAAAAAGCACCTGGAGTATCCACAAAACAAATAATTGGACGATGGAACTTTTCTGCCTGTTTCATTAACCGTAATGCCTTACGGTATCCTTCTGGAGATGGCATTCCAAAGTTCCGATCAATATTATCTTTTGTGTTTTTTCCTTTTTGTTGTGCAATTACTGTAACGGGTACCCCATGGAAACGTGCAATTCCTCCAACAATCGCATGGTCATCTCCAAAATAACGATCTCCATGTAACTCCATAAAATCAGTAAAGATTCTTTCCATATAATCCAATCCAGTCGGACGTTCTGGCATACGGGAGATTAATACTCGATCCCAAGCAGACATTTTAGTTATCGCTTTCTTTTTTGCCACCTTTTTTTCCTCTGGCAATGGACATAGTTCCTTAGCTTCATGCAGCATTAAAATCTGTGATAATGTTTCCTTCATTTTCTCTCTGGATACAACCGCATCCAAAAAACCATGCTTTAATAGAAATTCTGCACGTTGAAATCCCTCTGGCAATTTTTGATGAATCGTTTGCTCAATTACACGTGGTCCAGCAAATCCAATTAATGCACCTGGTTCTGATAAAATGATATCTCCCAACATGGCAAAACTGGCTGTTACACCGCCCGTTGTAGGATCTGTTAATACAGTAATGGATAATAGTCCTGC
This sequence comes from Candidatus Fimimorpha faecalis, assembly GCA_018712075.1. Taxonomy (GTDB): domain Bacteria; phylum Bacillota; class Clostridia; order Lachnospirales; family Lachnospiraceae; genus Fimimorpha; species Fimimorpha faecalis. Next base: position 2,595 of record DVHN01000183.1, on the reverse strand, counting down.
ATCACTATGACGTTTTAATGCCGCAGAGGTCTTCGCCATCTGCATTAACGAAACAATTCCCTCTTGCATTCTGGCGCCTCCAGAACAGGTAAACAAAATAACTGGAAGCTTTTGCTCTGTTGCACGTTCGATTGCATTTGCTATTTTTTCTCCCACATTATATCCCATGCTCCCCATAAAAAAGCGAGCATCCATAACACCAAGTACAACATTTTTTCCATCAATCGCTGCTTTTCCTGTTACAACTGCTTCATTTAAATTTGTTTTTTGACTTACCTCTGCAAGTTTTTTTTCATATCCAGGAAAATGCAATGGATTCGATTCTGGCATTTCCACGTCCCACTCTTCAAAGCTTCCTTCATCTGTAATCATTTCTATTCGGCGGCGCGCATGCATTCGGAAATATCCCTTACATTTTGGACAGATATAATGTCCTTTAATTACATCTTCTGTATAGATAGCAGCTCCACACTTATTACATTTTTTCCAGAGTCCAGCTGGAATTTCTGGCTCTTTTTCTTGTTCCTGCGTTCTCTGATAAACAGGACGTTTTTTCAAAAAATCTCGAATCATTGCCTAGTCCCTCATTTCTAAATTATGAAAAATAAGTTTCAATAAAATCTGTATTAACATTTCCTTTTTGAAATGCCTCATTTTCTAAAATCTCAAACTGGAATTCTACATTTGTATTGACGCCCTCTACTACAAGCTCTCCAAGAGCACTCAACATCTTTTGGATTGCACTCTCCCGATCTTTATCATATACCATTAATTTCGCAATCATAGAATCATAATAAGGTGGGATTTGATATCCTGGATAAATTGCAGAGTCAATTCGAATTCCATTTCCTCCTGGAAAATGAAGTTCTGTAATTTGTCCTGGACATGGCATAAAGTTTTTCGCTGGATTTTCTGCATTAATTCGACATTCAATGGCATGTCCACGAATTTGAACATCCTTTTGTTTGAGTTTCAGTGGTTCTCCTGCTGCAATCCGAATCTGTTCTTTAATTAAATCAATGCCTGTGACAAGTTCCGTCACACCATGCTCTACCTGGATTCTTGTATTCATTTCAATAAAATAGTAATTATTATTTTTATCAAGTAAGAATTCAATTGTTCCAGCATTTACATAACCAGCTGCTTTTGCCGCACGTACTGCCGTTTCTCCCATTTCTTTTCTCAATTCAGGTGAAATTGCAATAGATGGAGACTCCTCTACCAATTTTTGATGTCGTCTTTGAATCGAACAATCCCGTTCTCCCAAATGAATTACATTTCCATGCTCATCCGCTAGAATTTGAAATTCCACATGACGAGGAGATTCCACATAATGCTCCAAGTACATCGTATCATCAGAAAAGGAATTGATCGATTCTCTTTGTGCATTCAAAAAATTACTGTCAAACTCTTGTGGAGAATGTACGATTCTCATCCCTTTTCCACCGCCTCCACTGGCTGCCTTTACCATGATTGGATATCCAATTTCTTTTGCAACTTCACGACCAACACGCACATCATAAATTGGTTCTTTACTTCCTGGAACTACTGGCACTCCTGCCTCAATCATTGTATTTCTGGCTGCCGATTTATTTCCCATACGATCAATTACATCTGCTGGAGGACCGATAAATTTAATATGACATTTCTCACACAATGTCACAAATTTACTGTTTTCAGAAAGGAAGCCAAAACCAGGATGAATCGCATCTGCTTTCGTTGCAACTGTTGCGCTCAGCAAACTTTCCATATTCAAATAACTGTCCAGAGAAGATGCTGGTCCAATGCAAATTGCTTCATCTGCTAACATAGCATGTAAAGAGTCGCTATCCGCTTCTGAATAAACAGCAACCGTTGCAATTCCCATTTCTCTACACGCACGGATAATTCTGACTGCAATTTCTCCTCTATTTGCAATTAATATTTTATGAAACATAATTTCCTCCGTTCTGTGCATAATCAAAAGCAAGAAGTGAGCGAAAGTTCATTCCTCACTTCCTACTCCTTATCCAACCATAAATGTCATTTCTGCGGAAACTGCAACTTTTCCATCTACTGTTGCAGTTGCTTTCCCAATTCCAACTGGACCTTTTTGTTTAATAATTTCACATTCCAACCGAATTTTATCTCCTGGAACTACTTTCTTGCGGAATTTTGCCTTATCGATTCCTCCAAAATAAGCAACTTTTCCTTTGTTACTTTCCAAACTTAAAATCGCTACCGCTCCAACCTGTGCCAATGCTTCCAGAATTAATACACCTGGCATAACTGGCTCTTGTGGAAAATGTCCTTTAAAGAAATCTTCATGAAATGTTACACATTTATATCCAACTCCACGCACACCTGGTTCTAACTCTTCAATATAATCGACAAGCAAGAATGGATGTCTATGCGGAATAATTTGTTCAATTTCCTTTACTCCTAACATTACTACCTCCTAAATGCTGCCATTACTGCGGCAGATTTACCAAAAGTTTCTTATGGTTTTGCAATACGAAACAATGGCTGTCCATATTCTACTACTTCTTTATTTTCTACAAGCACAGCAGCTACTACCCCGTCGTATTCACACTCAATTTCATTCATCAGTTTCAT
>DVHN01000182.1 GCA_018712075.1 Candidatus Fimimorpha faecalis | reverse complement strand
AATATATATCGTCAAACATAATTTTTTCTAAACCATTGGAAGTTTTAAAATAATCATAGTTAAGCGTTTTATTCCTCTGTTCTTCCTGAACCTTTTGGATTAATTGAAACAGTAATTGCTGGTTTACTGGTTTGCGTAAAAATCCGTAAGGTCGAATGTTTAAGAAAGCTTGTTGATAGTATTCGTCAGCATATCCGCTAATAAAGATGACTGGAAGAGCAGGATACTCTTCTAAAATTTCACGGGCAAAGTCAATCCCGTTTCCTTCTGGTAAACGGATATCCATCAATAATAAATCACAACTATGCTCTTGCTCCAAAATAATTTGTAATGCAATGTAACTCGTGCAGGAGATTACCTCAATATTAGAATCAAAATGGTCTCTCAGAACTTTTTCTATATAATTTAAAAACTGTGGTTCATCATCACATAATACTAGCTTCATTTTCAATCCTCTCCCAAAAACATAGATTAAATATAGAGTAACATAAAAAAGGATAAATTTCCATAGGAAAAAATTTTGGAAAAATTTAATTTGGTGCTAAAAAATCTGTTATTTATGTCACACTTATTTATTTATACAAAAAAACTGTTATAGTTATTGCATATCTACTAAGAAATAAAAAAATGGTATCAAAAAGTATTGAAAAATTAAATGAGTTTGATATAGTAAGAAATATTAAGAATATTATCTACTATGTATATAATATGGGAGAGTGAAATTATGAGATTAAAAGATATCTTTATTAGAGCGGCAATTTGTTTTGCTATTGGTATTGTAATAGGAATAGGGATCATTTTTTTTACGGGAGATATAAAAGAGGTAGAAACAAGAAAAGAAACGATCGAAACCACAGAACCAATGAATATTGATACGGAAGAGCCAACGAAATTAGAAAAAGAAACGGTCAAGGAAACTACGGAGACTGTTTTTGTGACGGAAGCATCGGAAATATCAGAGAAAAATCCGATACCTTTTTCAATGGCTCAATCAAATACGGAAAGCTCTAGTTCTGAATCAGTAATATTGCCTGAGTCATATTATAATAGTGAAGATGCTGAAATTTTAACAGAAATTGATTCAAATGAAACCTTAATTGGCAGTTATTACTATGATATACAAAATTTAATTGGGAAGAATGATGAACAATCTCTTCGGCAAATATGGACAAAAGCTGTAGCAGGTATTGAAGTTTGTCAAAAACAATATGTTACAATAAGAGATTGGTATACACGGGATTTCTCCTATGTGCCTCAAGAAATAGTAAAAATTATGAACCAATCCTTATATGTAAGACAAATTGAGTCAGGTGATTTCTACAAAGGATTTGAGGAATATAAATCTATGGCTCTTCAAAATTTGGCTCAAATGGGAATTTATTTATATTAACGAGAAGTAAATCATAAAAAGGGGAAATGAATATGATATGTAAACACTGTGGTACAACCAACAAGGATGGAGCGAAGTTTTGTCATTTTTGTGGAAAAAAATTAGAAGATACAGAGCAGTCCAAAAATAAGTTATGGGAAGATATTCCAGAAGAATCGAAAGCGATGCTAGAAAGCCTGGTAAAAAAGGAAAAAACAGAGAAAAATTCTTATCCTGTAATAAGAAAAAAGAAGAGATCGGGGGCTATCGTTGGAATTATAATGGGAATTGCCCTTTGTATGGGAATTGTTGTTGGTGTAGCATTGGTTCGAAAATATGGAAATACTTTTTTAAAGGAATCATCAAGTAGAGAAGCATTGCAACAAACAATTCGTTTAGAATCTACTGATTCAAAAGAAAACGAGCAGGAAGAAGATAATATTGACAATGAAAACGAAATAACAGAAGATGATACGGTTAGCAGTGAAAATGAAATAACAGAACAGGAAACGAGTTCGTTAAATCAATTGGAAACATCCGAACAAATTGATTTAGCCTATGAAGAAGTTGCTACAGAGAATGGAAGATTTTATGAATTGTTGGGAGATTTTACAGAATCAAAAGGAATTATTTATACAGGAATGTCTGGTAATGCGTCAGATATCGCCTATGTTCCAGGAGGAATCAAAAAACTCACTATAATTGGCAAAAAAATGTATTATATTAAAGCAGTTTCCGCTCAATCTGGGACAATGTTTTCTTCTAACTTAGACGGAACAGATGAAGCGGTTATTGCCAATCAGATACCTTTGAATGAACCAGTTTTCATTGTAAATAGTAGTGTTTATACGCAAAATAGAAAAATAGATTTAGAAAATTCGTCTTCGGATAGAAAAATAGAATTTGTGAAAAAGTTTTTAACATTTGACAGTGAGTATGCTTACTTTATAAATAATGAGAATATATTATGCCGCAGTGAATATTCCTTTAATAAAGAAGAAATTTTAGATTGGGGAATCTCAGGCGAAACAATGGAATGGGCAGAAATATTTGAGCGATATTTTGTCTATTATGATAATAAAGACAAGCAATGTAGTGGATATTCTCTTGATACAGGAGAACGGGTAACTTATCCGATTAAAACAATTACGACTAATATGGGAAACGGGGGCAATCATCGATGGATCTATGGAGTAGAAAATAAAATGATCGTAAAAATATCGGTAGATGGAAAACAGAAAAAGAATCTTTATCGATTAGATACAGAGAATGCTGAAATTATAAATGTTACGTCACATGTATTATTCTTTTCCACCGATGGAGAAAATGGAAAAACAGTGTATGCATTTGATTTAAGAACAGGAGAATGTAAAGCAATTTATGAAGAATCCTCTGTTTCTACAAGTTCTAATATAGCCGCTACAACTGCAAATCCAGAACCTGTAACAGAACCTACATATAATATAAAAACAACAGGTGATCCAACAATATCAGTAGAACTATTAAGGGGAAGTTATGAAAAAATAGATTCAGAAAATACAACTTCGGAATCCTATCAACTTTCTGTAAATATTTACTCTGCATACGACAATGATAATGTAGGTATTGTTTATATCTATGTAAATGAAAAGGAAGACTTTTCCTATTATGGACAACTGTACTGGATGGGAGGCGATCAATACTTATATGAAGGTCCAAATGGGCGGATGTATTTTGCATTTGCTGAGGAAGGACATCGACTAATTGTAAAACAAGTGTATGAGGAAGATACCACAGTAAAACAATTTCTTGGCACGTATATGTTAATGGAACGATATCCAGCCCCTTAAAAACAACGAAAAAGAAGACCAATCAAAATCTATGGAGCTAAGGGAAAGTAGAAATACTTCGGCTTGGCTCCTTATTTTTATGTAAATAAAAACTTATCATCACAATTATAAGTATAGATTTGTAATAATTTTTATGTATCTAGAAAATACAAATAACATCTCGCAACTTATACAATCCCTTTAAAAAACAAAGGAGGGAAAAGAGATGTTACAAGTAATGCGTTGGTTACTTTATTATATTCAGTGCACTAGGTAAAAATTAAACGAAGATTTTTAAAACAAAAATAAAAATCATATGGATTCCATGCAATAAATCAGTTTGGAAGACACAAAACAAGAAAAGAATAGTATCCTGACATTTCCAAATAGGAAAGGGGATACTATTCTTTAAACTATGTCAAATTTTATACGATTCGTGCCATATAATTTAGAAAAAAAGAAAAAATGATATAATAAATAATATTCATGTATATTAAACAGATATTTTATTGAGCTAATGAAGTAAATGCTGTCAAAAATTTAGTTTATGTGTAGGACGGTATAATAGTGTATAGTATTAAAAACCGTATAAAAAGGTCAGAAAAAATAGAATATTAGCAAATGATGGAGGAATAAACAATGCGAAAATATGATATACAAAATCAAATGGCAAGTTTGGAAAAAAGAATAACACTAGTGACGTTATTATCTTTGAGTACATTGATTGTAGTAAAGGAAAACAAGAATATTTGGGCTAAAATACTTTTTGCGATTGTAGATATATTACTTATTGCGGAGGAATTGACAGTTATTATAAATAAAATAAAACAAAAATACTAGGAGGAGAGAATATGGGAAAGTATAGGCTATTTGGTCAGTGCATTGAATTTTCTGATGCGGCGGAGCGATTTTATGATATGAAGTATCGTGCATGGTGTGCAATATCTTCTGCATCAAATGATTTTGAAAATTGGTATCAAAAGTGTGGAGATATTGTAACTGTATTAAATGGCTATGAAAATAAAGCAAAAGAGTTAATAATTTACTATGCCAATAAGCCACTTTTCTCTGAACTTACTGATCTGGAAATTTATGATATCAGCGAAGATAGTTATGATAGAAAATGTCTTGAATTTTTAGAAAGTTCTCTTGCATTGGATACAGTTACAGAAAAATATGAAGATATTGTTAAAGAACAAAGAGCTAAAGAAGAATATCGTGCTGAGAGAAAAGCTAACAGAGGAAGAGTGGTCGGAGGAGGTTTTGGAGTTGGTGGCGCATTGAAAGGTATGGCAACTGCGGGAGCTATGAATGCAGTCACTGGAGCAGGGCATGGATTGGTTAATGCAGTTGGAAATGCAGGAAGTGCATTAGCAGCGGCATCTTCTAAGAGAGCTCTTTATAATAATAGTATGACTCTAAATATATTAAAGGAAGGAATCAGAGAAGACATTTTAAATTGTTTCCATTCTCATATGCAGTTATTGAACGAAAGAAAGACATGTTATATTGAAAATGTATTTGATTCAAACAAAGCAACCGCATTTTTTGAAAATGCAAAAAAAGTAGTTGAAAAACAAAAAGAATTATTAATTCATTCATTTGAAAACTGCCCGTGGTCTGAAGATCTTCTTTCATTTATTTTTATAAATTATAAAACGGAACGGAAAAATATATGGAATATTGGATTGCGTTTCCACGTTGATTTGCATGAAGTTGCAGAAGAAGTTTTTGCTGCAAGCTATACATTAGATGCAAAAGAATCAGAAGAGATAGCAAAGGTTGTTAGAGCCGATATTCTTTCACAGATGAAAGACTTTGGAATGGATGAGAGTGAAACATTAACTCGCATAGAAATTGATGGACTAAATAGAATTGTTGAACTTTATGATGTACTTACTGATGATGCAGAGAAACAGTCCCTATTTGATGCTGTAAAAAAATATGATGCATCACAAAGTAATAAAGCAACAGTTGTACATAATAAAGGTATTTGGGAATTAGCCAAAGAGTATTCTGTTAAATTTAGTTCAGAAGAAATCGAATGTATTCTTAGTAAGATATATTCTTTGAATGCTCAGGAATCAGAAGAGGAAGCACGAAAAGCAAAGAGTAAAATGTTAAAGGTAATGGAGACATTGGGTGTCACAGAAAGTAATACCTTTGATAAACTTGAAAAAGATTGTATACAGCGCCTTTGCTTAGATTATGAAAATGCAGATGAGAAGACTTGTAATGAAATGATAGGTAAAATAGAAGCCTATAATGCACTTGAAAAAAACAAGACGCCTTTTATACAGAAAATACGAGAACGAATTGAATCTATATGGTCAAAAGAGGACGGAGAAATTTTTGACAATCTCTATATGAATACTGATATTCATAATCCAGATGAAATAAAAGAGATCATTGAAATAATTCAGCAAAAAGGACGTACTTCAAGTTCTCAGAAATACGTGTCAGCTTTGAGCGCATGTTCTGAAGAAAATATTCAAAAAGCTCTTAAATTTCAAAGGAAGGGAACAAAAATATATAAGTATATAGGACTCATAGCGATTGCATTAGGATTTATTTTGTGGATCGCAGACTTAGGTATTATTTTAGCCTTAGCAGTTGCAGCGATCGGGATTGTATTATTAAGTTATTACCACAACCTTAAAAAAGTCTGGGCTCTTTTGACATTTGATGGTACATTGATTCACAAAATGCTCTCCATCAATGAGAAGGAGTAGAAAATAGATTTTAATGTTACCTCTCAAGAAAAAATAAAACGGTTTGAAATAAATAATTTATGAAAATGATTCGGCTTGTAAAATAGATGACACAATTTGTACGGAATTCATAGCACACCTCAAATCGAAATATGGTAATGAAATAGAAATACCATATTTCGATTCGTTTCTCAAGTATTTTCTAACATTTCTTTTCTTTTATAAGACAGTATCATCCTTAAGTTGACGACATTGCCCGTTTTACGGGTGACGGCGACTTTCGTAATTTCCTATATAAATAAAATAATCAAAAGGAGAGATCATTGTGAAGAAAGAAAACATCATTTTAGCAATTGTAACTTGTATCTGTACATTGGGGATTGTCATTCTAATAGCAATAGGATTCCAAATATTCAAAAATAAAACGACCACTACCTCAATCGAAACACAACAACGAGTTGAGGAGCAGGAATACGAAGAAATTGATCCAGGAAATACGGATCTGGATTTAGTAATCCTTGATGGATTATCCATTGAGGAACTTCTATCAGTAATCATGGATGATGCTGGAAAAATCGAAGACTCCAGCTCAAGAATTGAAGAACTCGCAAATGAAGATATTGTAGGAAATGTCAACGAGATTAGGCAAATGGTAATTGATGATCTCATCCGTGTAGAACGGATGGAGTATTATGGGACTGCCATTTACTATTCTCCTTTATTTGAATTAGTAGATTCAAATGGGGATATGAGGTACGAAGAGATGTATGATGTTATTATTGAGCTATTTGATTTGACCGATCAGTATCGATACATTGGAAAATTAGTCTTCGATATGACAGATGCGATTAAGTTATATGGCGCTCTGCCAGAAGAATGGAAAGAAACGTTTGAAGAATTATTCTGGTAGTGTCAAATGAGTTATGAAAAAATGGAGCCTAAGAAAT
>DVHN01000181.1 GCA_018712075.1 Candidatus Fimimorpha faecalis | reverse complement strand
CGCTGTACTTACCCGTCAAATGTCCACTTGTGCAAGCACAGTGGACGGGTTTATCGTACAAAAAATAGACTCTGCTTTCTCCCCATAAGCAGAGTCTGTTTTATTTACATCGTTCGTCTAAAGCAATATTATGTTTAAAAATTTACACGATATGTCTTAATTTCGTATGGTGCGATTGTGATGCATACATCCCTTCCATCTGCACACATATCTGCCACTTTATTTTCCATTAAGTCACATTCGCAAACAGATTTTACTTCTTGAGCAAAATGCAGTTTTGCTTTTGTTTTTGTATTCTTTTCCTCGATTACACGAATAATGATTCCATTTCCATCTTCTGCTGGTTTCACTGTTTCTAACATTACATTATTCTTATCACAGGAAATAAAGGAGTATTCGCTGTTTTGAGCTGTTCCATTCACAGCCAATACTGGTTGATTCAAATCATAACCTTCTTGTAATGTATTGGCTTCTCTCCATGTTCCTGCATGTGGATAAATTGCATAAGTAAAGTAGTGATCTTCCTGATCCGTCGTTGGATTTGGTTCAATACCTGATTTAATTAAGGTTAATCCAATATCAGAGTGATCTACAGAATGACCATATTTACAATCATTCAAAATACTTACTCCATATCCGCCTTCGGAAACATCCATCCATTTATGTCCACATGTTTCAAATCGAGCGATGTCCCAACTTGTATTCTTATGTGTCTTTCTTGTTAAGTTACCAAATTGAATATCAAATGTTGCTTCATCTGTATGAATATCCACAGGGAAATGTACTTTTAACAATTGTTGATAATCTTTCCAATCCACATGAGTGTCGAAGTCAATTCTTGGTTCATCTGCATAGAAATAAATGGTTTGCTCAATCATAGAGTTAGAAACTGCTTTTTTTACATAAAGCGCAGCTCTTACTGGACCGTTTTCTACCCATTTAATCTCTTTCACATCTGTAACATCCCAGAACTTACGATTATAATAAATGTCCACATCCCAGTTATCATAATGCTGTGGCTTATCCTCATATACACGGAACTGATTGGCTTTTTTGCCTTCTTGAATCACTTCACGTTCATTTTGTTTATCATATAAGGATACAATACATCCACCTTCATCCATACTTATCTTATAAAATGGAGTCTCAATGCTCCATCCATCAATTGCAAATGGAGAAGCAGCTTCTTGATCTGCCCACTGGAATACTCGATATCCCTTTGATGGCAGTTTTGAAACTGATGCAACTGCTCCGTCTTCGGTCTTTTGAACTGGATAATAGTTTCCATCAGCATCTTTTAATGCACTGGACTTATACTCTGGAAGCGATACGATACTATTTCTTTCAAATCCAACGGTATTAAATAATGTTAATTCATCGGAAGCCGATGTTAACTGATGCAAATAGTCTTGCTCCATCGCTTTTCCTTGTTTTGCTAATGCATCATATTCTTGTTTTGTAACTTCATAAACTTCTTTAATGGAAGAACCTGGAAGAATATCGTGAAATTGATTAATTAAAATTGTCTTCCACATTTGATCCATTTGCTCTGCTGGATAATTCTTTCCTAACAGTACGGATAACAATTCCAAATCCATCATCATAAACTCGCTCTTACGGTTAGAACGCTTATTTCTCGCCATGGAAGTATAAGTTCCACGATGATATTCAAAGTATAATTCTCCAACCCAAGTTGCAAGTCTTTCATCATTTCCAATACGTGCAGTCAATTCCTCAAAATATTGCTTGGAAAATGCCTGACGTACTTTTGGAGTGCCTTGGATTCCTTTTTCCATACGAGCCGATGTTTCCATCATTTCTCTTGTTGGACCACCGCCTCCATCTCCATATCCAAATGCAATTAAAATATCGTTATTAATTTCCTTATTTTGATAACGCAGCCATCCGCCCATTAATGCATCTGGATGAAGCATTCCGTTATAAGTCGTAAAGAAATCATCGGTACTCTGTCCAATTCCAAGTGTTGTAATTAGATGAGTAAATATTTTGGTGCCATCAATTCCTTCCCATAAGAAAGTATCATTTGGATGTTTATTAAACTGATTCCATGCCAACTTTGTTGTCATAAAATATTTAATTCCTGACTTTTTCATAATCTGTGGCAGTGCAGCAGAATATCCAAATACATCAGGCAGCCAGAGTTCTTCATTTTCTACTCCAAACTCATCCTTAAAGAACTTCTTTCCGTGCAGGAACTGACGAACTAAAGATTCACCGCTTGTAAGATTGCAGTCTGCTTCTACCCACATACCGCCTTCTGGCTCCCAACGTCCTTCCTTTACTCGTTCTTTAATTTTCTCATACATCTCTGGATAACGTTCTTTAAAGAACGCATACAACTGTGGCTGGCTGGACATAAACTTATAATCTGGATATTCTTCCATTAACTTTAATACCGTGGAAAAACTGCGGCAAACTTTTTCTCTTGTCTGTGCGACGGTCCACCACCATGCCACATCAATATGGGTATGTCCAATACAAGTAGCAATTACATCGTCGTATCCGCCCATATCCTCATAAATTGCTTTTTGGATATAGCTTCTTGCCTCTGTAACTGACTCATAAAATTCTTTGGAATAAGGGTTTCTCAAATCCAAACACTGCACGGTTCGATCCAACTCATAAGCCAAACGCTGTGCTGTTCTGGATTCTTTATCCATACGTGCTAATGACCATAGCGGCACTTGCATATCATAATACAACCCAGCAATCTCTGGATCAATCTCTTCTACTGTGGCAAGCAGACGGAATTCATCATAAATAATTCCTGTATACGCCTGAAGATCAATTTCATATACCGTACCTGGCTTTGCACTCTGATCCACCAGAACTTCCCTATGATTAATATCCATTCCCTGTGTTACTTGCCCGTTAATAAATAATAAAAACTGCGGGTTTCTCGCATCATCCCATCCATCAATTCCTGTATGAATTCGGAACCATAATGGTTTCTGATTCCATGATTCTGGTACTACGAAAGTAGTTTTAAACCAGTAATGTCTATCTTTGCCATACCAATGCATCGTATGACTGTCGAACTCTTGCCATACAGGCTGTGCTTGCTCTGCTTCCTCTGGACGTAAAAATGTCCCTTCTTTTATTTTCCATTGATTTAACTCTGTACTTTGAACTATGGCGAGTTTTTTCAGTTCCGCTGCAATAACTTCTGCACGTTCTTTTGCATAAATCATTCCACTTTCCTCCTTCTGTAAATCATTCAGAAACAAGTCATTCACAATTTCTGCTCGATATTTTAACATTCTCAGCAGAGCTTTTGTAAAAACTTATAATAATTCAAAAAATCCCTATTATAAGTTTAATGGATTTTCCTTCATATAATTCATCAATTCATCCACTGTCGTAAATGCCATACCTGTTACGGTATCTGCACATCCATAATAAATGCAGATTCTTCCTGTATCGGCATCGGTTAACGTTGCACATGGGAATGTAACGTTTGGAACATCTCCGTTGCACTCATACAATTCTTCTGGAGCTAAAATATAATATTTGGAACGAAGTTTTACTTTCCAAGGCTCATCAATATCTAACAATGCACATCCCATACGATATACAAAACCATTGCATGTTGTGATAACACCATGATAAATTAAAAGCCATCCTTCATCTGTTTCAATCGGTGTTGGTCCAGGACCAATCTTTGTGGACTGCCATGCACTTGCGTCACCTTTTACATTTCCCATCACATAGCGATGTTTTCCCCAGAATGTTAAGTCTGGACTGATGCTGTAGAAAATATCTCCAAATGGAGTATGTCCTGTATCACTTGGACGGCTTACCATTGCATAATAGCCATTAATTTTTCTTGGGAAAAGTACTCCATTTCGGTTATATGGCAAAAATGCATTTTCCAACTGATAGAACTTCTTAAAATCAAATGTGTACGCAATACCAATCGTTGGACCATGGTAACCATTACACCATGTAATATAATAACGATCTTCAATAAAGCATACTCGTGGATCATAGCGGTATTCTCTGTTTAAAATCTCTGGATCTTCTCCTTCAAATTGGATTGGTTTATGGTTAATCTCCCAATGAATACCATCTTTACTAAATCCTGCAAAAATATCCATACTGATGGATTTACTATCACAGCGGAATACTCCTGCATAGCCATCTCCGAATGGAACAACTGCACTATTAAAAATACTATTTGAGCTTGGAATTGCTCTTCTTCCTATAATTGGATTCTCTGTATATCTCCATACAGGCATTGTGTATCCCTCTGGTTTTTCCTGCCAAGGCATATTTGGCAATGCTTTTCCAATAATTTTTGTCATTACTTTTCCTCCTTTATTCATTTACATGATGCACTTTTGCACCATGATTTTTATTTATTTAATTGTTTTAAAGCTAATTCCGCCGTTCCAACGTTATATCCGGCACATGCATTCATTATACTTCCTGCCTCATCCAGTACAATTACCAATGGCAATGCCTTTTCTGGAAGCTGGAATTGTTCATAAATTTGTTTTTCTGGTGCCGATTGTTGAATCAATATCATTAAATTTGGAATAGCTTTTTTAGCATTTGTTAATGTTATATCAGAATAAGATTCTTTCGAGGCAACGATTAAAACAACAGGTATCTTTTGATAACCTTCCTTTGCTTCCACCATTTCATTTAATAGATGTTCGGTTGGTTCTGTTCCTACCTCAATCCATGCTGCCACTCCAGCTTTATGATGAAAACATTGCTTTAAATTGATATCCATGCCATTTTCTTGCTTTAAAACTACATCTTGCATTGGCATCGATTTTTTTACCGCCGCTTCTCTAAAACAATCAATTGTTTTATTAGTTACACTATTTTCAGTTACCGATGTATAAAAAATTTTAACTCGGCAAATTCCTCCAAGCTGACGGTCAGTCGTTGTAATACGATAAATTCCCTGTTCTAATCGATATTTTCCTGTACCTTCCTTCCATCTCGTTTCAGAAAGATTCAATGTTTCATAATGATTGTCGTGTTGAATTGCAACCGTGAAATCCCTGTAATACTGTAAATTTTGTCCATTTTTATCCGTTAGCCAAAGCTCTCCAAACTTCTTTTTCGCTGCTTTATGAAAAACATAATACCACGTTTCTCCATTCCAATACATCGCTTCATCACTGGACAATTCAATCTTACCTGCTATTCCCAGACTTCTAAGCATTGCTACTGCTAAAATTTGTCTAGAACGTTCGGAAGCCACTCCAATACGAACTGCCCCAGCTGGAGACGTATATAAATTCGAATACGTACTATCTGGACATATCTGAATCTTCTCCTGTATCCACTCTCCAATCAATTGTGGATTTGATTGGATATCAGAAATTTCCCTCTCTGAAAACAATCGTCTAATCTCCGCTCGATAAGAAGTAATCATTTCATCAGAAATACGTGGACAAAGCAAATATGAAACAAAAATATCTTCTTCATAACGATCCTTCCAAAGTAATGCCTCTCTTAAATGTTCTACAAGACATTCACAGCTAATATCCGTTAAATCCTTTTTTCTAATCGATGAAAGTAAGTTAATTTTATCATTAATAGAAAGATTACTGCTTCTTTCCTCCAAAAACTGTTGTATTTCTTTTCTATTTCCTCGGCTATTATAAACTATCGTTTCAATCTTGCTTTTCCAAATGGATTGTTCCTCTATTGACAGATCGGAAGCATATTTCTGTATATATATTTGAGCATATTTATTTGCCTGTTCTTCTGTAAAAAAGGTTTGTTCTGTTTTCTGCCTTATAGCTCTTGACTTGTCAATACGATGTTGCTGCTGTATTTGTTCCTCTGCTGTCAGTGATCGTTGTGTCTTCTCGCCTCCAACTGCCGGTATGAACGTAAAACTACATTCATTCTCTTTTGTTCCTGCCAGGTAAATGGTAATTTGATCTCGTATCCTAAGATCTACCATTTCCATACTATATCCAGTTTTATCATATACAAATAAAACAATAGTTCCTTTGGATGTAGCAAAGGATACCTTTCCAAACCGATTTGTTTTTAACTCTGCCACTGTATAAAGTTCTGAATAATTAATTACCTGAAATTGTACAGTGGCTCCCTCTTTTGGCGCTCCACTTGAATCCAATACTGTAACATCGATCTGCTTTACCTCTGCATAATGAGCAAGTACATTTAATCTTGTCGTTTTCTCATCATGAGAAATTAATGTCGTTTTTTCATCTTCCTCGATCATTCTGGAAAACGCCCTTGTGTGAACCATTGCAGCTCTGGATGCTGCAAGTACAAACCATCCTCGATCTAATTCTATTTCAGGTTCACATGCTCCTAAAAAATGCCATACTCCATCAATCCAAACTTCCACCCATGCATGATTATCATCACAATGGCTCCATCTCGGCGCATATACTTGACGTGCTGGAATACCTACACTTCTTAACGCAGCTGTTACTAGTGTAGATTCTTCTCCACATCTGCCATAGGCATTTTTAATTACAGTAAATGGAGAAGCGGTTCTATCATCGGTACTATGATAGGTAGCTTTTTCATATGCCCAAAAATTCACTTCTACTGCCGCATCATACATCGAGCGATCTTTGATTCTCGGATAAATCTCTTCAAAAAAGTCTTTTGCATAAAATTCAACGTGTTCATTATTAACTCGATATTGCAAAACATAATTTAAAAAAGTAGCATCATCAATAGAACTTCCCCATGGAGTGCAGTTCCTAACCATTAAAGCATGTCGTACAAATTTTAAAAATAATTCTGCACTATAATCTGCCATATCCGAATATGACATTCCTGCATAAAGATATTTCATATAAAAGGCTTCTTCCTCTGTACATTCTCGTAATACATAGGATAGATCTATCTTTTCCCACACACTTCTTGACTGAAAAGTTATTGGTTCTTTTTTTTGACCTCTCGACATAGTTACTCACTTTCTACCAAAACGGATATAATTCGCTCAAAATCGAATCATCATTATATTTGATAAATATATTATCTACTGATGCATCAATCTAGCAAGTAGTCATAACATTAGCATTATAATAAGTCTATTTCTATTATATTTTTATTATATATATCCAAATTTATAAAATCAATGGACATATTCTAGGTTATTTTTCTCAAAAGTGAACGATTTATACTTAATTCACTTTAGTACAGGTTCCACCGAATCTATCTTTTCAATTAAATTAATTATAAACTCGAAATTGGTTCTTGCTGTACCATTTCATAAATAGTTCGAATTGCTATACCAGACGGACAATCGGCTGCATATTCAAAAACAGCTGGTTTTTGTTGTGCGGTTGCTGCAATATCTAAATGAATCCATGGAGTATCTTTTACAAATTCTTTTAAAAACATAGCAGCTGTAATTGTACCCGCTTCACCTGTATTTTTAATATCTGCAACCTTACTTTCAATATAAGAATGATATCTTGGATCACATGGCATTTTCCAATAATCTTCCCCCGCTTTTTCTGCTGCCTGCATAAACTGCATAAAAAATGTATCATTATTCGTAAAAGCTGGAGTATATAAACTGCCAAATGTGCGTCCTGCCATTCCAGTCAATGTTGCAATATCAATTACCTGATCCACTTTTTCCACTTCAATAATATAGCTTAAGGCATCTGCCAGCGTCAATCTTCCTTCTGCATCGGTATTTAAAATCTCAATGGTCTTCTTAGACATAGATGTAACAACATCTCCTGGCAAATACGAATTTCCAGCAATTACATTATCACAACATGCAATAACTGCAACAATATTTACGGTACAACGGTTCTTTGCCAATGCACGCATAATTGCAATTGCCGTAGCTGCCCCAGCCATATCTCCTTTTGCATGTTGTAAAGAAACACCTGACTTTAAACAATATCCGCCTGTATCATACATGATTCCCTTTCCAACTAATCCTAAAACTGGACCATTACTATTATAATAGCGCAAAACAATCAATTTTGGAGGATGGGAAGATCCTTTTGCCACTGCCAGAAATGCATTCATTCCTAATTCTTTTATTTCCTCCTCATTCAATATCGTACACTCTAGTCCACTTTCTTCTGCAATCTGCTTTACACGATCTGCTAATGTTTGCGAAAAAAGCAGATTGGCTGGTTCTAAAATCATATCTCTGGCTTGATTAATACTTTCTGCAAGATTTTTTATCTGCTCCACCATATTTTTTAGCTCTTGCACATCCTCAAATCCATTTAGTATGATCTCTCTATCTATTTGTGATTTTGAATTCGTACGATATCCTTTATAGCTATAATCCGCCAGATAAATTCCTTCTAACATTGCTTTTAATATTACCTTCTTATTTAGTTTATCTGTTTCGATTCCATTTAATTGAATTGTTTTTATTGGATATTTTTTTATTTCTTTTATTGCTTTGGCATACCAATTTCGAATTTTGTGAATTGTAAGTTTCTCTTCTTTTCCTAATCCTATTACTAGTTTTAATTGATTTTGAGATGGAAAGATATAAATCTCTCCTTCTTTTCCATAAAATAATGGTACCATCTCATTTTTTTCTTCCTCGAACATACCACAAATCTCAATTTCCGTATCTTTGCTATTTTCTGTAACCGTAATCATTTTAACCTTCCTTCCTTTATCTGTTTAGTATCCCCCAGTAAAACTCCTTTTTTATACTATGATAACAAGATCATAACTCAAATCAGCCTTGACGTCCAGTATTTTTGCCAATATTACTATATTTGTTCTTTATTTTTTTGTAAATTTCATATATGATAGAGACAGAGAATCCAGTAATTTTCATTTCCTATTTGGGAAGGAAAGAACTGTATCATCTTCCTAATTAGAACAGAAAAATTATTTGGGATAATATTTTATATATTTAGAAAGGAGTTTTTCATGTACAATATTTCCAATTTACCTGATTATTTAAAGGAACCACTTACTATTTTATCAAAGCGATATGGATTTTCCATCTCTGAACAGGGACGCACAGTTTCCTTTGTTTCTATTAGCGATCCATTCATTGATATAACAGCCGAGGAAGACACGGTAACAATTATGTCCAATCATTTATCAGGTTTTTTTCGAGGAATTGGTCTTTTAATAGAACAAGAACAAAATGGAATCCTAAATTTTCATTTACATGAGGATTGTTGGTTTGATTTTAATGGATTAATGATTGACTGTTCCAGAAATGGAGTTGCATCTATTCCATATATAAAAGAATTAATTGAACAATTAGCAGTTATGGGACATACTATGCTAATGCTTTATATGGAAGATGTCTATGAAGTTGACGAAGAACCTTATTTTGGATATATGAGAGGCCGTTACTCCAAAGAAGAATTAAAAATGCTGGATGACTATGCATTCCAATTTGGAATTGAACTCATTCCTTGTATTCAAACACTTGCTCATTTTGATCAGTTTTTATCCATGGATACTGTGCGTGAGGAATATATCGATATTGACAATATTTTGGATGTGAGTTCTCCTGCTGCCCAAGATTTATTACGCAGAATGATTCATAGCCTTTCTTCCTGTTTTCGTTCTCGCCGCATCCATATTGGAATGGATGAAGCCTATCATCTTGGCAGAGGTCGCTATGCTGACAAAAATGGACTTCGTTCTAAACACGATATCATGGCAGAACATATGGACTTTATGCTTTCTGTTTGCAGCGAATACGGACTCCGTCCTATCGTATGGGATGATATGTTTGTACATTACCAAACCCGTTTTGACACTGGGCAGCGTCCTATTCCAGAAGGTATTGATCTTATGTATTGGGATTATTACAATAATACAGAAGAACATTACGAAAAGAACTTACAAATGCGTACCTCCCTTTCTTCTCATCTCATGTTTGCAGGAGGAGCTTGGAAATGGACTGGATACGCACCTCATCACAGCAAAACATTCGCATCTGCCAATGCTGCATTAGCCGTATGTAAACGCCAAGGAATCCGCCAAGTTATGGTAACTTCCTGGGCAGACGATGGCTGTGAATGTCCAATCTCCGCATGTCTATTTGGAGCTGTATTATTTGCAGAGCACCAATATAATGAAACGATTGATATCGATTCCTTTGGACAGCGGCTTAAATTTATTACTGGATTAGATTACGAAACATTTATGAAACAGGAAGAATTTGATATTTTCCCTTCTTTTTCTAATCGTGCTGTGACAGTTACACCATCCAAATACTTCTTTTATGAAGATCCCCTTTGCAGTCTTTTCTTAGCACAGGCGGAATCCATTCAGGAAGATTTAACAACGCATTACCAAACTCTCTCCGATTACTTTTATTCAAAATCTCGTGACTGTTCTTCCATAGCGTTGCGAGCTGCATTGAACTTTTACGGAGCATTTGGATCAGTTATGGCACTTAAATGGAATCTCGGACAAAACATTTATAAGGCCTACCAGCAAAAAGATACTGTACAATTACAATCCATCATTACAACTCAGCTTCTTCCATTAATACCACGATTAGAACTTATGAATGAAATGCGTCGTAAAGAATGGTATATTACAAATAAGAGTTTTGGGTTTGAAGTACTTGATTATCGGATTGGAGGATTAATTCAACGCCTTAAAACGACTCATACAATTTTAAGCAGTTACATCAACGGAATCATTCCAAATATCCCAGAATTAGAGGAAACACGTCTGTCCATAAGCAAATTTAGAGAAGACGGAATGGGCGAATTAATTCATTTCAATAATGCCGAGCGAAGCAAAACAACCAATCGTACTGGCTGGGTATAATTTCTATAAAAAAGTGGTACATAGGACTCTCCCATGTACCACTTAAAATAAGGCTTACTATAACCTTATTTTCTGATGTTCCACGTGGAACATCATTATATTGTTTCTTTCCATTCAATTGCTTTTTCTAAAGCGGCATCTTCTTCTTCTGACAAAGTAAGTTCACATACCCCATTGGAAATTGTCTTTAAATACTGATAAGAACCGTTAGAAGAATGAATACTATTCAGTAAAATTCCATTATCATTCTCATCCAGCAATGCTAATACAAAACTCAGTTTTCCTGAATTCTCGTTGAATGTATCATAACGTACAATTCCCATTTTTTTGTAACAATGCTTAATTTCTTTTTTCATATCCAAAATCGCATCAATATTATTCTTACACTGTTGTTTTACCTTTTTATTATCATCTACTACTCGAATTAAAACTTCTTCCAGACTATTTCCATTACGTCCCTTCATAAAATTATCATAGGACTTTTGCAGACTATCATACTTTACTAATAAGAAAATTACTAATGCAATTAGAACTACAACTAATGCAATCATTCCCATAATAATATAACCAGGATCAAAACTTAAATCATTTAAAAAAGAATTTTCCATTTTTTCCTCCTTGCAAAAACTATTATCATTTTATCTTATTTTACATAATTTTTCCATTTCTGTCATTAAGCAAATTCCTCAACTTTTTGACAAAGTTTTTTGAAATTATAGTTATTTCTTATCCTGATAGACTCCTAATATCTCAATAATCCGTTCTAAATCATCAGCAGAATAATAATCAATTTCTATCCTTCCCTTATTTTCTTCTTTTCTGTTAATATGAACTTTTGTTCCAATACATTCTTTCATCTTTTCTTCCAATGTATGATAAAGCTCTTTATTCCCTAGCTGTTTCTGAGATGGAGCTAAATTTTTCTTTGGCTTTGACATTGCCTTTATATAATTTTCCAATTCTCTTACACTTAGTTTTTCATCTATAATATGCTCTGCGATTTCCTCCTGCTGTTCTTTCGATGAAATTCCTAAAAGCACTTTTGCATGGCCCACTGTAATAAGTCCTTCCATTAACATTGTCTGAACTTTATCACTCAATTTCAACAGTCTTAAAGAATTTGTAATAACAGTCCTGCTTTTCGCCACCCTTTCTGCCACTTCTTCTTGTTTTAACTGATATTCCTTAATTAAGCGTTCATACGCCTTTGCTTCTTCAATTGGATTTAAATCATCTCTTTGCAAATTTTCTACTAGAGAAATCTCCGCAATTTCCTTTTCTGTGTAATCTTTTACAATAACAGGAACTTCCTTTAATCCAGCCATTTTAGCAGCACGCCAACGGCGTTCTCCTGCAATAATTTCATAATGAGAATCTTTTTTGCATACAATAATTGGTTGAATTACTCCGTAAAGTTTAATTGACTCAGCCAATTCCATTAAACTATCCTCATCAAACTGTTTTCTTGGCTGATTACGATTTGGCTCAATCAGTCTTATTTTCATCATTTCATTGGATTTTTGCTGCGTTTCATTCTGTTCTTCTTTATTCGGAACTGTCAAACTTCCTCCAATTAAAGAATCCAGCCCTTTTCCCAGCCCATTTCGTCTTGCCATCAGTCATCCTCCCCTCTATGTATGACTTCATCTGCTAAAAGCCGATAAGCCTCTGCTCCTGAACATTTCGGATCATAAAGATTAATTGGCAGCCCATGACTTGGTGCTTCCGCTAATCGAACATTCCTTGGAATAATTGTTTTATATACTTTTTCCTTCAAGAAATCTTTCACATTTTCTACCACTTGGAGGGAAAGGTTCGTACGAGCATCATACATTGTAAATACAATGCCTTCCATTTCTAATGTTGGATTTAAACGCTTCTTTACTAATTCAATCGTCTGCATGAGTTGGCTTAATCCTTCCAAAGCATAATATTCACATTGAATTGGTATCAATATCGTGTCAGCAGTTGTCATCGCATTCACAGTCAGCATATTTAAAGAAGGAGGACAATCAATAATAATCTTATCATAGTTCTCTTTCACCTTTTCGATTGCTTCCTTTAAAATGTATTCCTTCCGTTCAATCCCAATTAATTCAATTTCTGCTCCCGATAGATTAATATTAGAAGGGATCAAATCCAATCCTTCAATATCAGTATGAACAATACATTCATCAATCATACATTCTCCGATTAATAATTCATAAACTGTATTTTCCTGTATATTTCTATCCACTCCCAATCCGCTTGTCGTATTTCCCTGAGGATCCATATCAATCGTCAGCACCTTTTGTTTCTTTTCTGCCAAACAGGCTGAGAGATTAATTGCTGTAGTAGTCTTACCAACTCCACCTTTCTGATTTGCAACTGCAATAATTCTTCCCATATAAATCATTTCTCCTCTTTTTGTTTATAATTTTAAATTAAAATCCATTTCTTCTAACGCTTCATTCCAATTATAAAAGCATTTTTTCTTTGAGTATAACACTTTTCCCAAAAGAAAGCTATAAGAAAATGTTCTACGTAGAACATTTTCTGCCATAATATTTTTGTCTATTTTCTTGTATCAGGCTTCTCTTGAACTATTCAAACGCCTATGTTATAATGAAAATAATATTAAAAAATTAAAAATTGAACGTAATATTGGGATTATTTATTATTATTTTCTTATGATTTTATAACATCATAAAGATTCTTCTCCTATGAGAAAGAAATCCCTTATCGAAAATTAGGAAAGGAGGATACAAGGATATATATCCTTGTTTAAGCCAATGAATCTGAAAAAAAAGTTATTTACTATTTTTTCCTCTATTGCATCTGTTACAGCAGCAATTTCTATTATTAATAAAATCATCTTTCACAATGCACAAAAAAATATAAAACCGCCCGTTCTCAGTCATACTTACCATTGGAGATTAGGAGATATCTCTTATACATGTACTGGTTCAGGACATCCCATTTTATTAATTCATTCATTGGATAATACTTCCAGTTCTTATGAATGGGAAAAAGTTATAACAGAACTTTCTAAGACTCGTACTGTCTATACCCTAGATCTTTTAGGATGTGGTTTTTCTGAAAAGCCGAACTTTACTTATGTTAATTTTGTTTTTGTACAATTAATTAACGATTTTATTACAAACATTATAGGTGCAAGAACGGATGTTGTAACATCTGGAAATTCTTCCTCCCTTGTCCTTACTTCATGCATCTATAATAAAAAATTATTTAATAAAATTATGTTAATTAACCCAGAATCAATTTCAGAATGCAATAAAATGCCTGATAAAACAGGACGGCTCCATTCGTTCTATTATAGCCTTCCAATCTATGGAACTCTTGCCTATAATATTGTTTCTAGCCGCAAAATGATTCAACATAAATTACAAAAGAGAAGAGTCATGACAATTCCTTCCACAGATATTGATCAACTGTATCAAATGGCTCATATGGGAGGTTATCATGCAAAATATTTATATGCTTCTCTTTGTGGAAAATATATGGGAATATCTATTGAAAGTATTCTGAGAAAAATTGATAATAATATTTGTATTTTAGGAGGAGAATTTGTTCCTGAAATTCATAATATTATAAAGCAGTATCAAGAAATTAATCCAGCAATTGAAGCATCCATAGCAGAAAATTGCAGCTATGATATTCCACAAGAAAACCCAAAATCTATTTTAGATATGATTTCTTATTTCTAATATCGCTTTGTTCTAGAAAGACATATTGGGAAATCGAATATTCAACCATAGAAATCAAACCTTCTTTATGAACCGTAAATATTCCACAATCTGAATATATAAGGTTATACATGCTAAAATTCTAATAAATAGAACTGCACCTATAAAGAAGATCCCCCAATTGGGAAAAAGGAGATTATCGGGAAATACAAAGACTCAGCTAGATATAATATTATCTTATATCATTACCTTATACGAAAACTTGATTTTCCGATAATCTCCTTCTTATTATTTTTCATCATTTAGTAAATAGAAAACTTTTATTTCAACGGTTCCTTTGATGGCATTCCAGATTTTCTTGGATAACGTTGTGAAGTAGACTTTACTTTTCTAATATAAATCATAGATCGATGGATATCCGTATTCGGAAGTATAAAATCCTTTTTTTCTTCCACTTCTGCTCCTAATAATTGTATTGCTTTCTTAGATTGTTCCAATTCTTCTTCCACCGCTCCTGCTTTATAAGAAATAAAACATCCTCCCACCTTTACAAATGGCAAACAATATTCTGAAAGAGTCGCCAAGTTCGCCACTGCTCGAGATACACAGTAATCAAATGTTTCTCGATATTGCACATTTCTTCCAGCATCCTCCGCCCTAGAATGGATTGCAATAATATCTTGTAATTCTAAACTTTCAATCACTTCCTGCAGGAACTTAACTCTTTTATTTAGAGAATCCAAAAGAACTATCTTTATAAATGGATACACAATCTTAATTGGAATTCCAGGAAAACCAGCTCCCGTTCCTACATCAATTAAGCTTATTTTTTTTGAGTTATCCACTATTTTTTCAAAATTAACCACACTATCCGCAAAATGCTTGTGGATAACTTCTTCAAACTCCGTGATACTAGTCAAATTCATCACTTTATTCTTTTCAATTAACATTTCATAATATTGCAGGAATTGCTCATACTGATAGCTTTCCAATCGAAGATGAATTTCAGCAAATGCCTCCTCCAATAACTGAAGTTTCTTCTCTTTATCCATAAAATTTCTATCTCCTTATTTCAAATGTTCCATGTGGAACATTTCCTTCAACCTTTCTTCCTTATCACAATGTTCTACGTGGAACATTTCCTTCAGCCTTTTTTCCTTATCATAATGTTCCATGTGGAACATTATCTTCAGCCTTTTTTCCTTATCACAATGTTCTACGTGGAACATTTTTCTTCGGCTTTTCTTATCAAAATGTTCCATGTGGAACATTATCTTCGCTGTTGTTCAAGATATACCAATAGTACAGAAATATCCGCAGGTGAAACGCCTGAAATACGGGATGCCTGTCCAATAGAAGATGGCTGATATAAGTTTAGTTTCTGAACTGCCTCTTTTCTGAGACTTGGAACAACTGAGTAATCAAAATCGATGGCTAATTTTTTACCCTCTAATTTTTTGAATTGCTCTACTTGTTTCATTTGTCGTTTGATATATCCTTCATATTTCATATTTATATTAATCTGTTCTATGACGTCTTTTGCCAACTGCGGACGATTTGGATCAATTGGAGCAAGTATCTCATAGTTTAGCTCTGGTCTTCTTACTAATTCCGCCAAGGTACTTCCACTTTTTAATGGTGTACTTCCGTTTTTTTCTAATAACTGCTGAACTGGAATCGTTGCCCCTATTGTTGTATGTTCCAATCGCTGTATTTCTTGTTCAATTTGATGTTTCTTTTCCAATACATGCTCATAACGCTGTTGACTAATTAATCCAATTTTATATCCAATTTCTGATAATCGTAAATCTGCGTTATCCTGTCGGAGAATCAAACGGTACTCTGCTCGAGAGGTCATCATACGATATGGTTCCCGATTTTCTTTTGTGACCAAATCATCAATTAATACTCCAATATATGCTTGAGAACGATCTAGTACTAATTCTTCTCGATTTAATACATGCATTGCCGCATTGATTCCAGCTACTAATCCCTGAGCTGCTGCTTCTTCGTATCCAGAACTTCCATTAAACTGTCCCCCACTATAAAGTCCAGAAATCTTCTTAAATTCCAATGTTGGTTTTAATTGACGTGGGTTAATGCAATCATATTCAATTGCATACGCATTTCTTACGATTCGTACATTTTCTAATCCAGGTACGGTTCGATACATTGCATATTGTACATCTTCTGGCAAGGAACTTGACATTCCTCCCAGATACATTTCATTTGTATAAAGCCCTTCTGGCTCAATAAATACTTGATGCCGATTCTTATCTGCAAACTTTACTACCTTATCTTCAATGGATGGACAATACCGTGGTCCCGTTCCTTCAATCATTCCTGAAAAGAGCGGAGACCGGTCTAAATTATCTCGGATTATTTGATGTGTTTTTTCATTTGTATAGGTTAGCCAGCAAGATACTTGCTCTTTTTGTACGGATTCTGGAACGGTTGTAAAAGAAAATGGTATAATGACATCGTCTCCAAACTGTTCTTCCATCTTGGAAAAGTCAATGCTTCTTTTATCTACTCGAGCTGGTGTTCCTGTCTTAAAACGAAACATTTCAATTCCAAGCTCTTTTAAAGAATCTGTTAAATGATTAGCAGCTTGCAGCCCATTTGGACCTGTCGCATTGCTTACATCTCCATAAATACATCTTGCTTTCAAATACGTACCTGTCGCTAGTACAACTGCTTTACAATGATAAATAGCCCCCGAGTATGTTTCCACACCTGTTACTCGATCTTCTTCTGTCAATATTTTGCATACTTCTGCCTGACGAATCGTTAAACGATCCGTCGTCTCCAATACATGACGCATAGCGTTTGAATACTCTCTTTTATCCGCCTGTGCACGCAGAGAATGTACGGCTGGTCCTTTGGATTTGTTCAACATTTTTGATTGAATAAATGTCTTATCAATATTTTTTCCCATTTCACCCCCAAGTGCATCAATTTCCCTTACTAGATGTCCTTTTGAGCTTCCTCCAATATTTGGATTACATGGCATTAATGCAATACTGTCAATACTCACAGTAAATAAAATTGTTTCTAGTCCAAGACGAGCAGCAGCTAATGCAGCCTCACAGCCAGCATGACCTGCTCCTACAATGACAACATCATATTGTTCCTCTAAAACTGGCATAATTACCTCCCAACACCGTAAATACGGTATAAACGTTAAAATTTTCTTCTATAAAAAAACTTATTACTTTCCCATACAAAACTTAGAAAAAATTCGGTTTACTAAATCTTCTTCCACTGCTTCACCTAAAATTAAACCAAGAGAGGAATAAGCATCCATTAAATCAATTGTATAAAAATCTTCTGGAAGCCCAGCTTCAATACTTTCCAACACTTTTTCTATGCTTTTAATCGAGTTATCTAAACATTCTTTATGTCTCGCATTTGTAATATACACTTCATCATTAAATGAAATTTTACCTTCCAGAAACATTTGCTGCAACGTTGTTTCTAAGTTTTCCATTCCTTCTTCCGTTTTAGCAGAGATCATGAGGATTGGATGAGAAGGACAACGATTTTGAAGTTCCTTAACTGTCAATTTTGGTTCCAAATCTGTTTTATTTAATAAAATAATTGCCTTCTTTTGCTCAATCATAGAAATAATTTCCAAGTCGCTCTCATCCAAGGGTTGAGAGGCATCTACAACGTATAAAATTAAATCAGCCTCTTCCGCCGCCTGTTTCGCTCGCTCCACTCCAATTTTTTCCACTACATCGGCAGTATTTCGAATTCCAGCCGTATCTATCATTTGAAATCCAATTCCGCCAATCTGTACTTGTTCTTCCAAGGTATCTCTTGTTGTACCTGCAATTTCTGTCACAATTGCTCTTTCCTGACCAGTCAGTCGATTCATCAATGACGATTTTCCAGCGTTTGGCTTTCCTAAAATAACCGTTTTAATTCCTTCTGAAAGCATTTTTCCATTTTGATATTGCGTTGCTAACCGTTTTAATTCCTTTTGCATCTTAATTAAAATTTCTTTTAACTGCTCGTCATATCCTTCAATGGAAATATGTTCTGGATCATCTAAAGCCGATTCAATGAAAGCAATGCTATCCAAAATATCATTTCTCAATTCACGAATTTTCTTCGCAACAGAACCTTTTAATTGTTTCACAGAAGCTTGCAGTGCAAACTCATTCTTTGCATGAATTACATCCAATACAGCTTCTGCCTCTGATAAATCCATACGCCCATTTAGAAAAGCTCTCTTTGTAAACTCACCTGGTTCAGCCAGACTAGCTCCATATTTCACAACCGTATCCAATATTTTTCTTGTCACTAAAATACCACCATGACAATCAATTTCTACTGTATCTTCTTTTGTAAATGTTTTCGGTGCTCTCATCAATAGGACAAGCACCTCATCAATCATCTCTTCTCCATCATAAATATATCCATAATGAATAGTATGGCTTTGCTGCTCTGAAAGTTTCTTATGTCCACTTTTTGAACGATATATTTTATCAATAATCGAAAATGCTTCTTCTCCACTAATTCTAATTACGCTAAGTCCAGCAGGGCTTACTGCTGTAGCAATCGCAGCAATCGTAGTTGTGTTCATATTTACCTCCCAATGTCACCTTACTGTGACATAAATCTATCATGATATAAAAGGCGGATGCGTAAAGTTGCACCCGCCTCTTGTACCTAAGTATATAAGAAGAATAACCTATTGTCCTTTCTTCTTATCGTAATACTTTCTTTCCTTTTTCAATAATACGATTACATGACGAAACGGCTCTTCTCCTTCACTCTTCGTCACCACATAACGATCATCTTGCAAAGTAGCATGAATGATTCTTCTTTCATATGGATTC
Source organism: Candidatus Fimimorpha faecalis (assembly GCA_018712075.1). Classification (GTDB taxonomy): domain Bacteria; phylum Bacillota; class Clostridia; order Lachnospirales; family Lachnospiraceae; genus Fimimorpha; species Fimimorpha faecalis. Next base: position 3,101 of record DVHN01000181.1, on the reverse strand, counting down.
ATTGGCTCCAATGATACAGGGCGTCTTGTTCTCTTTACCTTGTATGCAATATTTTTTGCCAAGTTTTCCAGTGTTTCTTTTCTTCGTTCTCTATAGTTTTCTGTATCTAGTTTTACACGGAGATAATCCTCACTATGTTTATTAATGACTAAGCTAACCAGATGCTGAAGAGAGTCCAACGTCTGTCCTCTTTTTCCAATTAAAACACCCATGTCACCGCCAATTAAATTAATGGAAACTGATTTTTCCTCTTCATTATACTTCATATCGATGGTGACATCCATATTCATCTTATCAAATACTTTTTCCAGAAACTCACGTCCTTCATCTAACACCGTGACTTTCTTACGTGCTTTAATTACTGCTGGTTTCACACCAAAAATTCCTAAAAGACCAGAAGATCCTTTTTCTAAAACTTCATATTCTAATTTATCACTTGTCACACCAAGTGCCACAGATGCCTGCGTAATCGCATCTTCTACCGTTTTTGCCGAATAGTTTTTAAAATCAGCCACTTTATAACCCCCTTACCAAACAAAAATCTATTTTTTCTTCGAGTTTCTCTCATTATACTGCTGAACCATGCCTGCCTTTGCCGCCAGACTGCCCTTCTTTTTGTTGGTATTGTTATAATACTGTGTAGAAGCCTTCATCTGTTCTTCACGGCGAACTGTAGCCGCTTTTTCTCTCTTCTCTTCGATTTCTTCCTCTTCCTCTAAATTCTTCACAGATAGCACTGGTTTAACTTTCTTCGGAGGAAGCCCCTGCTTCGCTCTCTTCGCGTTTACTTTTTCCATATTTTTCGAAACCATGGCATTAATATCAATACGATCCATATAACGGTTTACACAATACTGACTAACCATTTGTGTCAATGAAGAAATAACCCAGTATAAACCAATACCTGCCGAAAATGTAAAGCAGAAAAATACAGACATAATTGGCATAACTGTATTCATGGACTTCATCATTCCAGCTCCTGGAGCATCTTCATTTCCTGTATTTACAGAGATCATCTTTGTACTAAGCCACTGCGTCAACCCCGCTAAAATAGGAATTAAAAGCACCCACCATGCAGTTGTGATCTGAGCACTTGGCGAACTTGCAAGATTAATACCAAAAAAGTTATTAATCGCATTAATTTGTGGTAATGACGTATTAACGGCCTGTGTTAATGCATCATTTTGGAAAATATTCTGGAATGTTCCCCATTCTGCCTGATTTAATACATAAAGTAGATCAATTACACGATTAGCAGCATCTGCACCAGTAAAATCAGTTGCACGAATGGCATGTTTTGTTCCAAGTTCGATTAATTGTTCATTTGTTGCCCATCCTTCAATATTCATTAAAGCAGTCTGAATCGGAACAAACATATTTTTTACACTCTGGATATATCCAGGAATCTTATAAATAACCTGATATAAAGCAAAGATTAATGGAATCTGAATCAACATAGGAAGACATCCAGCTGCCGGACTTACGCCATATTTACTGTATACGTCTTTCAATTCCTCTTGTTGTTTCATCATAGACACATTGTCTTTTTTATTTTTATATTTCTTTTGAATCTTTACAATTTCAGGATTCATTACCATATTTAGTTTAGAAAACTTCTGCTGCTTAATCGAAAGCGGCAGCATCAATGCTTTTACGATAATTGTGTATAAGATAATACTTAAACCAATGCTGGGAATTGACAGCATGTCCAAAAACTCATAAATTGCATTCATTACCCAACCAAGCACTTGTGCCACTGGGCCAATAATAAACCAATTACTCTGTGTCAGTGTTAAAAAACTCACTTACTTTCCTCCTTCTTTTCAGGAACAGGGTCATACCCACCTTTTGAAAAGGGATTACACCGAAGAATTCTCCAAACGGCAAGCAGCATCCCTTTTATTAACCCGTGCTTTTCCAGCGCTTCAATCGCATATTGGGAACAGGTTGGTGTATACTTACAGTGATTCGATTTTAGCGGAGACAAATACTTTTGATATCCGTGAATACATAAAATAAATAATTTCTTCAATCGTTCTATCACTTCGATTCCTTTAAAAAAATACGATGCATTCTTCCCAAATGCAGGAATGCACTTTCTATTTCCGAAAATCCTTGTTCCTTTGCCAACGGTCTGGCTACAACTACAATGTCCAATCCTTGTTTCAATCGTGCTTTGTTTAATCGATAACTCTCTCGAATCAATCGTGTTATCCGATGTCGTACAATACTATTTCCTACCCTTTTACTAACCGAAATTCCGATTCGAGTTTCTTCTTGACCGTTTGGCAATACATACATAATCAAATATCGATTTGCATAAGAGCATCTGCCAGCATATACGGCCTGAAACTGTCCATTTTTTTTTAACGAATTAATATTCCTCATTTCTTCACATGCCTTTAAAAGCAACTATTCAGTTCCCATACAAAAACGCAAAGCAACTGAATAGTTACAAAGAAGAAAAGGTCACATAACTGCGACCTATGCGGATAAAACCTTTCTTCCCTTTGCTCTTCTTGCAGCTAAAACCTTTCTTCCACCAGCTGTGCTCATTCTGGAACGGAAACCATGAACTTTAGCTCTGGATCTCTTTTTAGGCTGAAATGTCATCTTCATAAAGCATACACCTCCTTATCAAATTGATGAATACTTGAATGCTATCTTTACATATTATAAATAGTCATATCCTAGATTGAAAACTTGGACATCATATCAATTATATTGAATTCTCCTGCATTCGTCAAGTAAATTCGAATTTTTTTTTCAAAAACTAAAATATTTTTTATCTAAGGAAAATATCCACAAAAAATTCCTCTTTATAGTGAAAAAAAGTTATCCACAATTTGCCAATTTAAGTTATCCACCATATCCACCATTTTTAATTTTTACTCGAAAATTTCTTGTTAGAACTATAGCCTTAGAAAAAGTTATCCACAAGTTATCCACTAAGTTATCCACCAGAGATCATTTTACCCTAAAGTTATCCACTATATCCACCGTTTCTACTATAAAGTTATCCACCACTCAAATGTTTACAAGACTAATTGTGGATAACTAGCCAAGTTATCCACAATGGCTGTGGATAACTTTTTTAACTT
>DVHN01000180.1 GCA_018712075.1 Candidatus Fimimorpha faecalis | reverse complement strand
ATTTCTTAGGCTCCATTTTTTCATAACTCATTTGACACTACCACCCATACTTAGATTACATAAGCATATACTCTTTTCCATCTGCCATTCCACTTTCCGCTACAGTATTTCTAGGATGTAATGCCAATAATGTTTGTTTTTCAACTAGACGAAGTTCTTGACTTTGAGCATTACTTTCTGGATATTCCTCCATTAGAATTTTAGCCATCAACTTGACCAGTTGATGAATTCTCATAGAATCTGGTAATACGAATTCAAATTCTCTTCCAAGCCCTGGAACCCAAACCTGTATCATAAATTTTCTTTCCAGTCGCTTCCACCTCCTTCTTATAACATACAACAAAAACATAGTATCAATGTCATTACCCATTTATAAACATTTCACCGGCACTGCTTTTTCTTCCTCATAGAATACCCATTCTCTTTCTTTTGATTTCCAATCATAAAGTTTGGCATGAAGTTCTCCAACAGCAGAATGTAAATAAATTCCACTTTGTTGGGATATTTGACCATCGCAAATCACTCCATATGAAGATTGGAATATGCCTCGATACAATGCCTGTTGACGATATCGAAGTAATTTAGGGTACACTTCTGACACAATAAAATAAATTCCTATTTGTCCGCAATTCTGAACAATTTTAGAAAGAATATCATTTGCCTCATTCGAAAAAGCTCGGAAAAATAAGTCAAATTCATTAATGAAAATAAAATACTTTTCCTTTTCTTTAAAACCGTCGTATATTTCTTTTTGACTTTTTCTTTCTTTTTCTAACTTCTTTTTTTCCTCCAGTCTCTGTTTAAACTCAGAGTTAAGAATTGAAACAAATCGATCAATTTCTTCTTCTGAATTACAGCAGTAAGTTTGTATTTCTTGCTTTTTTTTCAATTGATTCTGAGGATCAAACAACATAATTCTTCTATTTGACATTTGCTGTACTTGTTTCAATAACATCTGCATACAATTCAAATTTTGTTCTCTATCTAATCCAGTTAATGGCAAAGCAATCAATCGCTCAAATAAAATTCCATATAATTGATTGTCTTTTTTTCCAATAAGCAAACATGCTTCGTTCCTATTAATTGGATCTGGTCTTAAAATAGATTGATTCATTCGAACTATGTTCCTATTCCCACTCTGTTCTTCTAACTCCTTTTCTGTTTCTTCCTTTTTCATTTCTTCTACTTTTTGAATTGTTTTTGGAAGTTTTCCTTTCCAATTACTTTTTATCAATTTATAACTGGAAATCAGTTTATCTACTCGTTCAGAATCTGTCTCTGCTTTTTCGTATAATAATGTTTGAAACTCTACTGCTCTTCGTTCTTTTCCCTCTCCAATTACTAAAACTCCCCGACCAGGAATTTGTTCTGATAATATCGGAATCGATGATATTTTAAGCAGTATTTGTTGTGTCACCACATCATTTAAATACAACATAAAGTAAGTATTCATCTGTTCCTTTATCTTGTAATAAATTCCATCCTTGCTATTGCTTGTAATAAGACTATAAACTCCATATGTTTTTCCACTGCTTACAATTTGAATAAGCTGCATCTGTAACTTAAAATATCGTTCTGTAAATGGAGTATACAAATCCACCACAATAGTAATCATTGGTAGTGAACTTTTAACTGTTTTATTATATTCCGCATAAGAATTACAATTATTTTTGCGAAATAGTTGTTTTCGTTCCTGTATTTCTCTTTGCAATAGCTGCAATATCGCTGCAATTTCATCTTCTCTCTCTCCTGAAATAACACCTCCACAATGCGGCAAATAACAATAATATCCTGTCGCTCCTCCTGCCATATCAAGATAATAAAAACACCATTCCTCTGGAGTATACTTATATGCAAGTCCTGTTAATATTGTTTGAATCATCGTTGTTTTACCAGTTTCCGCCAATCCATAAATAGCAATATTTCCTTGATTTCTCAGATTTAACTGATAAATTGGCTGAGCCTGATTTTTAACATCATCTATAATAGCAATTGGAATATCTGGATTATCTGATTGTAATTTTGTTATATAATCTTCTATATATAGCCTTCTCCCCAAACTTGGAAGCCACAATGTATTAGTTGGTTGAAAATGATTTTTTGCTGTTTCTATAATATGTTGTATAATTACAGATATTTGCTGTTTTCCTGTCCGATTTCCTAACACGTTATCGGATACACTACGAATCACAGAAGCTGTTTCATCTACTAATGCTACTGTAGACTCTTCCTTCTGAACAAACTGACTTGCTTCAATGTATTCTGCTCCACTATATGCCGATTGAGCATGAACAAAAAGTTCATCATAACCAACCGTTGTATAAAACTCTCCTGGATTTTTTATAAATGCTGCATCACCTCTTCCTATCATATCACTGCTGTCCGTGCGAGTTTGAACTTTTAAGCAGACTCGAAATCTGGCATTCGACCAAATTTGCGGGTCTACCTGACCACTTGGACGCTGGGTTGCCAGAATAAGATGAACCCCTAAACTTCGTCCGATTCTTGCAATATTTACTAATTGCTCTAAAAATTCCCAATTCTGCGCTTTTAACTCTGCAAACTCATCTACGATTATAACTAGATGTGGCATCGGATCCTTTAGTTTTCCTTCTTTTCTATATTTTTGATAAGAATTAATATCCAATTTATCAATTTGGAGTTGTTCTTTTGCCTTCGCTAACATTTTTTGACGACGTTCATTTTCTGCTTTTAGTGAGATTAACGCCCTTTGCAGCATATTACTAGACATATTATCCAATGAGGCTGCAATATATGGAGTATGTTGAAACGGTTTTAACATATCTCCGCCTTTGTAATCAATTAACACAAATGCAATTTCTTCTGGACTAAAATTAACCATAAGCGACAGAATATATGTTTGCAGAAATTCACTCTTTCCAGATCCCGTTGTTCCCGCAACTAACCCATGAGAACCATGATATTTTTCATGAATGTCTAAAGAAAAAATCTCTCCATTTTGCATAATCCCAATTGGGACAGCCAAAGATTTTTCTATATTTGAACGATTCCAACGTTTTAAAAGATGTAAGGCCTCCACATTCCCAACCTGATACAATTCTAAAAATGAAATACTCTCAGGAATAGCAAATTCCCATTTTTCTTCTATTGCCGAGAAAGCTGAAATTTTATTGGAAAATAGGTGAATATCTTCTTCATCCAACCGATCATTTTTAAAATCGGATACAATAAATTGATTTTTTTCCTTACGGTAGTATTTTCCCCCTTCCTCTTTACATTCCAGCAACACGTTACAATCGTTTGGTATTTTTGAAAAACTCCCATATAAATAAACAACCGATAATCTTCTCTCTGAATTTTTTAAATATCGCAGTAACCGCTCTCGTTTCATCAACTCTGGGTTCTGAATAAATAAAACAAAATATGGAATTTCTATTTCTTTATCAATCTGATTCAATTGTTCCTCAATATAGGAAAAAATACTTCGAACACTTTCTTGACTAGAACCAATAAATCGAATTTTATGGTTATTATCCCACATATGAGGAATTTTCCTTAACCATTGATATTGATTCATCCAAATAGAATCGCAAATCATTATAATCTTTAAATCGGCAGAAGAATGTAATCCAATTAAATTCACTAATATTTTTTTTGCCATTTGATTTAAAACAGCATGAGTTTCTGCTATAATTCCGATGGAACGGTACGTCAATAAAGAGACCGTAATCGGGGCATCTTTTATAGTAGAATATTCCTCTTTTAATCTTTGTGGTTCCTGTTTTAGTTCATCCTGAATCATTGAAAATTTCTCTTCTGGCACTTCAATATGAACTGGATTTTTAATTTCTCCTGTTCCCAATCGAATGTTTAAAAAATCTGGATCATCTTTCAAACGTTCCCAAAGTCTATGATAATAAGAATATTGATCCTTTCTTTTATCCAAAAAATGACAAATAAATTTTGGAGGCGGAGCCAATTCCTGTGAAAATAATTCCAAATTGTAATGAGAGATATTTTTTAATAAATTTTCTTTTTGTTCAATATAAGAACGATATTTGCGTTGTCTCTCTGCTTCTGCTACAGCCTCTAACTTTTTTTGATTTCTCCTTCTCAATATTGGCCAAAGCACTGCACCAATGAACATACCGATTGTAACGCTTAAACTAGATAAAACAGATACAATTCCATTTTTTCCAATCGTATTTGAAATAGTAAATCCCATTCCAATAATTGTAGCAATGGACATGGTAAGACTAGGCCCCATCGTTAGTAAAATTGAATTATGAGTTACTCTTGCAATCAACGGCGGTGGTTCAATTTTATAAGTTTCCTGGTGAAGTGGATGCAAAATACGAGGAGAAATATTAAATTGATTCATCTCTTCCTCTTCTTTTGCACGATAAGGAATTTTTACTCTGTTCATTCCATGACATCTCACAAGTTCCTTCGGGACAGCAATCCAATTTGTTCCAAAAACCATAGAGACACCTGCTAAAAATAATTGATCTCCTTGTTGTAATCTACTTTCAGAACACTGTACTCCATTAATATAAAGGCGATGCAGCTCTGCTTTTTCCTTTATATACCATCCGCTATTGGAATGATTTTCTATCACAACATGGCTTTCTTTAGAAATATAGGAATTATTTGGAATACAAATTAAATTATCCAGGCTTCTCCCTATTGTAATTGTTTTTTCTATTTCTAATTGATAACTGTCATAGGTATAATTAAGTTTACAATGTTCTAAAAAAAGAATTTGATAATTGATTTTATGTTCTGTATCATATATCGTAAACAAATCATTATGATGCACAATACAATATCCAATCAGCTCATTTCCTAATTTCACTTCTAAATCAGAAAAAAGGCTCCAATTGACAACAACCCTCTCTTCTTCCAGCAAAAATGGAAATGCCAAATCCATCTTTCCATTAAAATATTCTTTCAAAAGAAAACCATTCTTAACATGTTCCAATACTTCTGACAGTTTTTTCCGAATCATAACACGATCCAAAAACAAAACTACATCCATCTGTTTTTTCACAGTTACCTCCTAATTAGAAATTACACAGAGCAATTGCCTTCCATTTATGATCGATTATTGCAAGTAAGCATTTGTCAAATACGCATTGCTATAAGACCCTGTTGCCTTATATTTTCTAATTTCCAACAATTTACATCCCGTTACATCTACTTCAATGGAAATTGCTTCGCTTGTTTTACCAAATTGCTCCGTTTTTCCAATTAATTTCAAATCATCCTTCGTTGTACCTCCATAAAATTCAAAATAAACAATAGTATTAGAACTCATATCCTTGGATGGAGCAACGGTAGCAGTAAACCTTCTGTAATTGCCTTTAATATTATGTAAAGAAAACGCACTGCTATCATAATAAACATATGCCTTTGTATATTCATTTCCGTAAGTATCCAATACTGCCCCATCTTCTAACTCCATACTTTCGCTATCAATAATCGTCATATCATAAAGCTCTACTTTCTGATGCTGTTTATATTCCTCAATTGTAGTTTTCAAATTATCAGAATTTACAATTACATTTACACTTGTAAGAAGATCTACTGCTTCTTCATACTGCCATTGTTCTGCCATTTGTTTTGCCTTTGTGATTGCCCAGTTTTCATACTTTTCTTTTAAAGAGTCCAACTCATTCGTAAAATTCTCATCTTCCACAAATTCTGATGCATTTTGAATTTGTTTAATTGCATCCTCATAATTTTCCTCTGCGGCTAATGCCTCTGCTTGTTTAATTTCTTCCGCCACATATTCATCCTTATACTTTGACATTAACGCAGAAAGATCGGTATCATTTTCCAATATTCCCAATCCTTCTTCTATCAGTGAGAAAACTTCTTCATAATTCTTCTTCTCAACCAATGCCTCTACTTCTTTTTCTATTTCTTCCTTATAACTGGCAATTACTGTTTCGATCATTGACTGAGCTGCTTCATAATTCTTATCTTCTTTCATTACCTTCTTTAAGTCTCGAAGTGCATTGGCGTATTGTTTATTATTTACCGCTTCCTGTCCGTTTCTAAAGTTGATATTGGACTCATTTACTATTTTCATTTTTTCATGTAATTCACTAAATTCGCCTTCCTCAAACAATCCCATCTTCTCGATTGCCTGAATACGTGTCTCTGCAATTGTGTATTCTAATGTTCCATCTAAAAATTGATTCTGTATTGACTCTATATATTCTTTTAATTGTTGTTTTAAAGATTCCTCATCATTGCCTCCTAAATCTTCATTTACAATTTCAATCGCATCTTCAATTTTTTCATTTTCTACTAAATTAATAACTTCTTGAATCGATTGATTTCTACGATAAGTTTTAAAGAACAATACTCCTATCACTATCGCTGTAGCTACTAATATTATTGCAATTACTATTGCAATCACTTTTTTCTTATTCATTTCAAATTACCTCCTTTTATTGAAATTCAAATGGAATTTTATTTTGTAGTGCATATTCATGAGCTTTTGAGTTTTCTGCACAAATAATTTTTATATCTGTTGAGCACATAGAAAAACACCCTTCTCCTATCTCCGTTACAGTTTCTGGAATAGTAACTTCTTTTAATTTACTACATCCTTGAAACGCATAACTTCCTATTGTTTCTGTATAAGGTGGAATCACAACTTCCGTAATATTTGAGTTACCCATAAAGGCATATTCTCCTATTTCCATTAATTGATCTGGCAAATCCCATTCTGTAACGCTGGAGCAGCGACAAAACGCCTGATTTCCTATTTTGGTTATCGTATTAGATAACATAACATTTCCAAGTTTTAAGCATCCAGCAAATGCGCTTTCTTGGATTTCTTTCAATGATTCTGGCAGTTCCACCTTCTCCAAATTTGCACAGTTTTGAAATGCTTTTTTCTCTATAATATACGTTCCTCTTGGAACTATAACGGAAATTAGATCCATTCGATCTGCAAATACTCCTTCTCCTATTCCTTCTATTCCCTTTGGTAATGTTATTTCTTTCTCCAATCCTAAATATTGCACTAAAATATTATCTTTAAACTTCCATTCCACAGTATCTTCCAATACTTCTTTTGTTATTGTTTCTTTCTTTGTAGTTTCTCTATTTTCTGTTGGTGCTTCTGTTATTATTTGAGTTTTTTCTATTTCTCCATTACTTGAATTTTTTGTTGCAAATTTTAAATTCAAAGGAAACCCACGTATAATAATAACTACAACTATAATAACTACCAGAAGGAAACTTGATAAAACAATTTTCCATATACCATTTTTTGGTTTTATCTCATCTCCTGGAATCTCTAAATTAGGTTTCGGAATAGGAATCGGAGATGGTGGAATTTCTCCACCATTAATATTATCAGGAATGATGTTAGTTACCTTATTTCTATCTTCTGGTATCTCTGTCTTGGATAACGATATACTTCGTCGCTGTAATATTGAATTTCCTTCTTGTTCATGTGGAATTGTTTTCTCCTCCTCCACATTTTTTTCTGATACCTTACTAACAATATGTTTTTTTTCTTGTTCCGTTAATCGTTGTGCTGCATCATTCCAAGCATCCAAAAATTCTTTTGCTGTTTGATAACGATTATCTTTATCCATTAATGCTTTTTCTAAAACTTCTGCCAACTCTTTTGGTGCATGAATTGGTTTTTTAGGAAGTATCCCTTTCATACGCTTTGAAAAAGCTAATGTTTCATCTTCTGGTAATATTTCTATTGGATAATCTGGAAGAAAAGGGAAACGATTATCATTTAGCAGCACATATAGTATTAATGCCAATGAATATATATCTGAGGAATATCCATAACTTCGCTCATCTTTTCTTCCCATGAACACCTCTGGAGCCATATACATAGGTGTGCCCTTCAACGTACTTGCCATTTCATTTTGTTTTAGTCTTTTTGATATTCCAAAATCTCCGAGCTTATATTTTCTATTTCTTCCTTCCTTTTCACTTACGAAAATATTATCTGGTTTAATATCCCGATGCAAAATATGATTTTCATGACATATTATTAATGCTTGCGCAATATCTTTTCCAATTTGAATCACATCTTCGCAGTTCAATTCGCTACATCTCACTAATTCAGATAATGGTTTCAAATACTCCATAAAGATATAAAGATAAGTCGTCTTTCTTCCCAATTCTTCTACTTGTTCCGTTTCATACTCGTAATATTGTACAATGTATCGATTATCTTCTTTTGATAGTTCAGATATAAACTGAACTTCCTCTAATAAATCATTACATAACTGTTCATAATAGCTGCTACTTCTTTCACCTGTTCCAATCTCATTTACAGATGAATCATTTGTAACCTTAACTACTTTAATTGCACGTTCTGTATCATTTTTACGAGCATGATAGACTTCCGAATATCGACCTTTTCCTAAAACTTTATCTATCTTATATCCACATATCTCATCGGACATACATCCATCCTCCCCCATTTCATATATCAATTTACTTTATATTGTTTTTTATTTTATCATATACTTTTTGTAATTACAATACATTAATTATATTTTACGTAATTTTTATTCATAAAATTTTCATACTTTTTTTATTATTTTGTAATATTAAAAAGCATATTAATATATTTTTTGCAATTTTTAATATGTAAATTATATTTTATGTAATATTTATGAATGCCTGTATATTTTTCGGTATACTAAGACTAAGATATATCTTCTTAAAGTATTAGTATCATTTTTATGGTTACTTCACATTTTAATTCGATAGATATCCTTTATTTTAAGAAGACGAACGTAAAGGAGATTTTATGAAAACAATAGGTGAAAGAATTATTTTCTTGAGAGAAAAACAAAGAATGAGTCAAAAAGAATTAGCGACCAGACTCCAAATTACTGCAGCCAGTTTATCCCGTTACGAAAATAATATTCATGAACCCAAAAGTGATATTTTAATTCGTCTAGCCCAAATTCTTGATACAAATACTGATTTTATTCTTGGTTTAGATCCCAATTATAATACGAAAAGTCAACAGCAATCATTCAACATATTAACCCCAGAAGAAGAACAAATGCTTAAACATTACCGTCAATTAAACTTTATTGATCAGATTAAAGTTCAAGAACGGATTGCCACTCTTCTTGATCAAGAAACTTCTTAAAAAATAAGCAAGTTTTATTACAAAAAAGACCTATCCTGATCCAAATAGAATCAAGATAAGTCTTTTCCTCATTTTCTTATATATCATTATCCCTGCTCGAACTGTGATAAGTACAGCTGTGCATAGAATCCATTTTGAGCCATTAACTGGTCGTGGTTACCTTGTTCGATAATGTCTCCATCTTTCATAACAAGAATCAGATCTGCATCTCGAATGGTGGAGAGTCGATGTGCGATGACAAAGCTAGTTCTGCCTTTCATTAGGTTATTCATTGCTTTTTGAATTCGTTGTTCGGTACGAGTATCAACAGAACTTGTTGCCTCATCCAAAATTAAAATTCGGTTATTTGCAAGAATTGCTCTCGCAATTGTAAGCAGCTGTTTTTGTCCTTGTGAAATATTGCTGGCTTCTTCATCCAATACCATATCATATCCACCTGGCAATGCTGAAATGAAATGATGAGCATGGGCGGCCTTGGCTGCTGCAACTACTTCATCGTTGGTTGCATCCAGTCGTCCATAGCGAATATTTTCACGAATCGTTCCATGGAACAACCATGTATCCTGCAATACCATACCAAACATTTCACGCAATTCGCTTCGATCAAAGTCTTTTACATTGTAATCATCAATTAATACTGCTCCATCGTTTACGTCATAGAATCGCATCAGCAGTTTAATCATTGTCGTTTTTCCAGCACCTGTAGGACCTACGATTGCAATTTTCTGTCCAAACTTCACTTTTGCACTAAAATCATGTACAATAATCTTATCTGGCAAATATCCAAACTTAACATGATCAAATGTTACACGGCCTTCCAATTCTGGAATACGGACATCACGATCCATTCCTGTCAAATAATCTCTCACTTTTGCATGATGAGAAGAAAACTGTTCTTCCTCCTCTTCATCCAAAAACTCAAAAATACGTTCTGCCGCTGCCGCCGTAGATTGAAGCATATTGGCAACCTGTGCCAACTGAGCAATTGGCTGATTAAAGGAACGCACATATTGAATAAAAGATTGAATCTGACCTACTTCAATCGTTCCAACCAGAGCTAAGTAACCACCTAAAATAGAAACTGCCACATAGCTGAGATTTCCTACAAATGACATAATTGGCTGCATCATTCCAGATAAAAATTGTGATTTCCATGCAGAATGATATAGAATTTCGTTTGTATCACGGAATACTCGCAATGTATCTTCTTCTTTGTTAAATGCCTTAATAACATTATGTCCGCCAAATACTTCTTCTACCTGCCCATTGATATGTCCTAAATATTCCTGCTGTTGTTTGAAATACTTCTGCGACTTTTTTACAATTAGAGAAACCATAACAACGGAAATTGGCATAATAATCAGAGCAACCACAGTCATTAATACGCTAATACGCAGCATCATAACTAAAACACCAATTACTGTTGCAACTGACGTGATTAACTGCGTCATACTTTGGTTTAAACTTTGACTCAATGTATCTACATCGTTTGTAACACGAGAAAGGATTTCTCCGTGTGTTTTTGTATCATAATAATTCATAGGAAGGCGATTAATCTTTTCTGAGATCTCTCTTCTCATACGATAGGTCATTTTTTGTGAAATTCCTGAAGTAATAAATCCCTGTATAAAAGAGAAAACCGCACTTGTTACGTACAAACCGCCAAGTGTTAATAAAATACCTCCCAATTCTCCAAAATCAATACCTGATCCTCCAGAGATTTTACTCATCAGTCCATTGTAAATGCTTGTCGTTGCATTACCTAGAATCGTTGGTCCAATGATGGAGAAAATCGTACTTCCAATTGCAAAAATAATAACAAATAAGAATGCAAATTTATATTTTGCAAGATAAATAAACAACTTCTTAATTGACCCTTTGAAGTTTTTTGCCTTCTCTCCTACCACTGGTCCTGGTCCCATTGGACCATGTCCTCTTCTCGCTGGTCTATCACTCATGATCAGCACCTCCCTCCTCATTTACCGTTGCATTTTCAGAGGTTATTTCCTGCTGTTTTTCTTCTTGATTGGAAATTGCATTTTTCAGTTCTTGTTCTGACAACTGGGAACTTGCAATCTGATAATAAACTTCACAATTTTTCAAAAGTTCTTCATGTGTACCAATTCCTGCAATTCTTCCCTCATCTAACACAATAATCTGGTCTGCATGTAAAATGGTACTGATACGCTGTGCGACAATAATTACCGTTGCATCTTTTGTTTCTTCTTTTAGAGCTCGACGCAGAGCCACATCTGTCTTATAATCCAATGCAGAAAAACTATCATCAAAAATATAAATCTCTGGATTTTTCGCAATGGCTCTGGCAATCGAAAGACGCTGCTTCTGTCCTCCTGAAACATTGCTTCCGCCTTGTGCAATTGCATCTTGGTATTGATCCTCTTTCTTTAATATAAAATCTTCTGCCTGAGCAATCTCTGCTGCTTTTTTCATCTGTTCATCGGTAATATCATCATGTGCAAACTTAATATTTGACTCAATGGTTCCTGAGAACAGCAGTCCTTTCTGAGGTACATATCCGATTGCTTCTCTTAACTCTTTAATTTTTGCATCTCGAACATCTACTCCATCCACTGTAATTTTTCCACTTGTTACATCAAAGAATCTTGGGATTAATTGTACTAGCGTAGATTTTCCGCAACCAGTGCTTCCAATGATCGCTGTAGTTTCTCCTGGTCTTGCAGTAAAGTGGATATCATGAAGTACATCTTCATCTGCATCTGGATAGGCAAAGTTTACATGTTCAAAGCAAACAACCCCTTTTTGTTCACTGGACAATTCTTTGGCCTGAGCTTTTTCTACGATACTTGAATTTGTGTTCAACACTTCGTCAATACGATTTACCGAGACAAGCGCTCTTGGCAGCATAATGGACATCATTGCAATCATAAGGAATGCCATAATAATCTGCATAGTATAAGTAATAAATGCCATCATATCGCCAACCTGCATCTGACCTACATCAATTCCTTTTGCACCAAACCATACAATCATAACAGTGATTAAGTTCATAATCAACATCATCATTGGCATCATCATGGACATAACACGGTTTACAAATAAGTTTGTTCCCATCAGTTCTCGATTTGCCTTATCAAAACGTTTCTCTTCATATTTCTCACGACTAAATGCACGAATGACCATAATACCACTTAAAATTTCTCGTGTTACAAGATTCAGTCGGTCTACTAATTTTTGTAAGATTTGGAATTTTGGCATTACAACGAAAAATAAAAATCCGATTACACAGGTAATTGCTATAACAGCCACTGCTATAATCCATGCCATAGATGTATTCGTATGGAACACTTTGAATACACCGCCAATACCAATGATTGGTGCATAGAAAAGCATACGCAGCATCATGACCACGAGCATTTGAACCTGCTGAATATCATTTGTAGTTCTAGTAATTAACGATGCGGTTGAAAATCGATCAAATTCTGCATTGGAGAATGATAATACTCGTTCAAATACCTGACCTCTGAGATCTTTTCCAAGTGTTGCCGCAACTTTTGCTGCTGCTAATGTAACCAAAATCGAGGCTGCCATCATTAAAAGGGAAAGCCCCAACATTTTTGCTCCTGTTATCAATAAGTACTGATTCTGCAATGCCTGCATATCCATTCCAATTGCTTCATACTCTGATTTTACAAATGCAGCAGCCATTTGTTCTATAATGGAATCAGACATCGTACTCATCTGTTCCTCTGCCTGTTCGGTCATTGCTTCAATTGCTTCTTCTGGCAGTTGACCTAATAATTCAAATATATCCATATCTTCTGGCAGTTTTGTTTTTTTCGGAAGCGATTGTTTTATTTGGGATATCATCTGATCTCGCATTGCCTCTGCTTCTTCACCATCAGCAGAAAGGAAGGAAACCATCATCTCTGGAGTCTTTAATGCATCTGCAAGCTCTTGAAGTTCTTCATCTTTTATAGATGACTTCAATTGATAGAGGCTTTCCTCTTCCAAAGCTGGATATTTTTTTTCTAATTTTTCCCATTCTGATTTTGAATAATCATCTTCTTCCAGCAGCTCAAAAGAGTCTTCCACAAGTTTTTGGTCTTTTTCCTCGATAAAGATAGTGATTTTTTCCATTTGTTCTTCTCGTATTACCTCTGGTACATGAGAATCCACTCCTCCCTGCTGAATACCAATATTTACAATATTGGACGTATACGAAGGCAGCGATAAATCACAAAAAGCCTGAAGAACTAAGAGGAGTATAATCAAAAAAATTGATTTGACAGAGCCTTTTAAATACTTCATCAACTTTAACATCGATTTTCTTTCTCCTTTCCTGATCCGAAACGGTCTATTTCGGAATTTTTCGCTAAATTAAGAAGACATCTATAGCACGATGTCTGCCTTGCTATTTGTTGGTCACCTTTATTTAATTAAATAGCTAACAAATAGTGTATGACTCTTACTCCGAAAAGTCAACTACTTTATAAAAACTTCATATTCTCTGAACGGAACTGAAAAGCTGCACTCTGCCTGTCCCAATAACAAAAACTGCCGCATAATGGAAGTTCCATTCCACTATGCAGCAGCCCAATGAATCATTGCAATCCTATTTAAAATGTAAATTTATCTTGGAAGTAATTTCTCAATTCTTCAATTTTAATACGCTCCTGAGCCATTGTGTCACGATCACGAACAGTAACACATCCATCGTTTTCTGACTCGAAGTCATATGTGATACAGAATGGTGTACCAATTTCATCTTGTCTTCTATAACGTTTACCAATATTACCTCTGTCATCAAATTCACAGTTATAGTACTTGCAAAGTTCTTGATAAACTTTTTCTGCTTTTTCATTTAATTTCTTTGACAGTGGAAGCACACCGATTTTAACTGGTGCCAATGCTGGATGGAAATGGAGTACAGTTCTTACATCTCCTCCTTCCAATGTCTCTTCATCGTAAGCAGAACATAAGAATGCCAATGTAACACGGTCTGCACCAAGCGATGGCTCAATTACATAAGGAACATATTTTTGCTTTTTCTCATCATCAAAATAAGTCATATCCTGACCAGATAAATTTTGATGTTGCGTTAAGTCATAATCCGTTCTATCTGCAATTCCCCAAAGCTCTCCCCATCCAAATGGGAACAAAAATTCAATATCCGTTGTACCTTTAGAATAAAAGCAAAGCTCTTCTGGCGAATGATCTCTTGCTCTCATTTCTTCGTCTTTCATTCCAAGACTCTTTAACCAATCAATACAAAATTGACGCCAATAAGTAAACCATTCTAAATCAGTACCTGGCTCACAGAAAAACTCCAACTCCATCTGTTCAAATTCTCTAGTACGGAATGTAAAGTTACCCGGTGTAATTTCATTACGGAAAGACTTTCCAATCTGTCCAATTCCAAATGGTATTTTTTTGCGGGAAGTTCTTTGTACATTTTTAAAATTAACAAAAATACCCTGTGCTGTTTCTGGTCTTAAATACACTGTATTTTTCGCATCTTCGGTAACTCCCTGAAATGTCTTAAACATTAAGTTAAACTGACGAATATCTGTCCAGTTCTTCTTGCCACAGGAAGGGCAGCAAATATTATGCTCTTCAATAAATTGCTTCATTTCGTCCTGAGACCATCCATCTACAGAACCCTCAATTGAAACATTATTGTCTTGCATATAATCTTCAATTAATTTATCTGCACGGAATCGTTCATGACATTCCTTACAATCCATCAATGGGTCGGAAAATCCGCCTAAATGTCCAGATGCAACCCATGTCTGAGGATTCATTAAAATCGCACAGTCCACACCAACATTATATGGACTTTCCTGAATAAACTTTTGCCACCATGCTTTTTTTACATTATTTTTCAATTCAACACCAAGATTACCATAATCCCATGTATTAGCAAGACCTCCATAAATTTCAGAACCAGGATATACAAATCCTCTTGCCTTTGCTAATGCCACAATCTTATCCATTGACTTTTCCATCACTTTACCTCACATTCTAAGATCAAAATGTTTCCACATGATCGATCTACTTCTGTTCTCTTATCAGCTTTGCAGCTGTTCCCATTTCTGGATGTATCTTCATTATTGTACTATGCTTCTGCCCATTTGTAAAGCAGTCATTACCATCCGAATCCATTAAAAAATTCCGCCTGCCTTTTTAAATATGATATAGGCATCCTGCCCTGCTGGCGTATTTACATTATTTTTCGAATTACAATTTACATTAGTAGATACATAGGCAACTTCCCCCTCTACCGTAACATCTGCTTCATAGTTCACATAAACCAGTTGATAATCCCCATGCGACATAATTTCTTCAATAGTAGCTGTTTCTCCAGTCACAGTTACAAACTCTCCAGTTAAATCAACCATCGTATCTGATAAATTTTCCGTATAAATTGTATTACCACCTGCCAATGCAATATCATCTGCATTGAATGTACTATAATCTTCTGCGGTCTGATAGCTCATTCTGACAACCACATTATTTCCCTCTTTTTTTACACTATCTAGACTAATTGGAAGTATATTTTCTGTCTGTTCGGAAGAATAGAATTCCAGATTTGCCTGCTCTTTGTTATATGCCTGCACTTCCTCCTGACCCATCTTTTCTAAATCTTCTATATTATAATTCTCATTATCAAATGTTTCAATATAAGCCCCCTCTAATGACTTATCCAATTTTATAAACACTCCACTTTGTGTTGGTTGATATTCCACTCCACATGCCGATAACAATAGCATCACTGCTGAAATAGCACCAGCCAATTTCCTCTTCATTTCTACCTCCCAATGTTGACCCACTGTAACATAATTTTAGGGATAGCTGAACATCTGTTCTATCCCTTTGTAATATGCAAAAGAACGCTTCTAACAGAGTTTTTCTCTGTTAAAGCTTTTGAACTTGTAATTTTTTTCATTGTACTATGTTCTTCTATAATTTGCAAGTATTCTTTCCAAAAAAATCCTTAAAATTCTATGAATCTTACCATTAACATATTCTTGCAGCTATAATTTGATGTCTTATTTTTAACAAATACTTCTTCTCCATTCTGAAAACAAATAAGATACACAAATAAACAAATCTATGTTAAAATACTCATAGACATGAATTCAAAACAATGTTGAATAAATTAAACAACTGTAATATTCAAGAAACTCAGTTTCAACGAAGGATTATTTTAGGGAGGAAATCAAATGATTATCAAACCAAGAGTAAGAAATTTTATTTGTACAACAGCGCATCCAGATGGTTGTAAAGAGAATGTATACCGTCAAGTGCAATATATTAAAAATCAGCCACAGTTTCATTCCAAACAACGTACTTTAGTAATTGGCTCTTCAACAGGATATGGATTATCTTCACGTATCTGCGCAGCATGGGGAGACTGCGCTCCTACCATTGGTGTCTGTTACGAAAAACCTGCCACTGGAAATCGAACTGCTACTGCTGGATGGTATAATACTGCTGCATTTGAAAATTTCGCTAATCAAGATGGTTTATACGCAAAAACCATCATCGGAGATGCTTACTCAGCATCTACAAAAGAGGAAGTCATGTCCCTTATCCGAAAAGATTTCGGACAAATTGATCTTCTTGTTTATTCTCTGGCAGCACCGAGACGAACTATGCCAGATGGAACCATCTATACTTCCGTTTTAAAAACTACAAAAGAACCATTCACAAGTAAAAGTCTGGATCTAAATAAAAATCAATTAACAGAGAAAACAGTCCTTCCAGCCACACAGGAAGAAATCGATGCTACGATCCATGTTATGGGAGGAGAAGATTGGAGCGATTGGATTTCTGCATTGAGAAAGGAACATCTCTTATCTGAGAATATTCGTACCGTCGCTTATTCCTATATTGGTCCTGAAATGACCTATCCGATTTACACAGAAGGCACAATTGGACAGGCAAAACAACATCTTTATCATACTGCACTTCAATTAACTGCCGATGGAATTCCAGCCTATGTTTCTGTAAACAAGGCTGTAGTTACTCAGTCCAGCTCTGCCATTCCAGTTGTTCCACTCTATATGTCCATTCTTTACAAAGTAATGAAAGAAGCTGGAATCCATGAAACTACTATTGAACAGATGTATCGATTATGGAATGGTTATTTATTAAATCCAAATCCAATTACCGATATACCAAACCGAATTCGACTAGACGATTTCGAAATGCGTCCTGACATCCAACAAAAAGTGCTGGATTGCTGGAATCGTCTTACGAATGAAAACTTAGAACAATATGCCGATATCCAAGGTTATTGGCAGGAATTTTATCAACTATTTGGCTTTAAATATGAAAATATAAACTATGATTTGGATACATCTGCGGATCGACCAATTCCAAGTATGTCCAAATAAAGAGTAGAAAATAAGAGGAAGAATTCCCTCTTTCTTGTATAAATTGTAAGAAATTTCATTTTTTTCTTGACACTCTAATTTGAATTTGCTATTATCAGACGTGACAAAGGCGTTTTGGTATACAAGTATACAATCTTGTATCACCAAAGTGCCTTTTCTTTTTCCATCTTGTCGACTCTTTGGAAATGTTAGGAAGAGGTAGTGTCAAATGAGTTATGAAAAAATGGAGCCTAAGAAAT